>JBCCIM010000088.1 GCA_039111535.1 Bacteroidota bacterium
GCGCGGGCGGTCGATCTGCTGCGCCAGGTCGGCATCCCCGAGCCCGATGTCCGGATCATGCAGTACCCGCATCAGTTCTCGGGCGGGATGCGCCAGCGCCAAACTTCTCATTGCTGTTAGCCTTGGCCGGCAAACGCATCCTGGTAATTGATTGTGACCTCAAGAATCCAACGGTAGGCCGGTTCTTCAATATACCATTTAATGCGCCCGGGCTGATAGACTTCCTAACACACGATTATATCACGACACCCGACGTCTACACGCCGCTCGATGACCCGTCTTTTCAGGACATGAGTCTCTTTAATCCAACCATACGGATGGATGACCGCGAGATGGAGACAACGCACCAGCGGTACTCGCTTGATGTGATCCCTGCCGGCGGCTCTATCGACCATTCGAGTGAGTTACTCGACTCAGATAAATTCAAGGACTACCTGCTTGAAATTTCAAGCGCCTACGATTACATCCTGATTGATACCCCACCGGTCACCAGAACGGTGGACGCACTAACCCTTGGTAACTTCGTTAAAAACGCAGTACTTGTGGTTAAACCAAACTACACGCGCAAAGACAACCTCAATAGAGCCATTCAGGACTTCCGGCAATTCAATGTGCACTTGCTGGGCAGTGTAATCAACGCCTGCGACATTAAACGCTTTGCTGACGACTATGGTTATGGCTACGGATATGGCTACTCTTACCAGTATGAGCCACAGTATCCTGAGCTTCCAGCAGCTTCCACAATGGAATCTGAAAGCGCCTAACGTCACCACTTGGACATGCCTCAAGGCTGCTCTTTCTTTCGTTTTTTCGCACTATTTGAGCCAAAACTTAGTCCAGAGGAGACAGGCGCATGCGCCATAACAACCATTAGATAAACCGCATACCGCAGTATACTTCGTTATCCCATTCGGAGACCCACGCGTCTTAGTCCCGAATATTAATTTCGAAGGTGTTATGCGGTTAACAGAAGTAAGTAGCGTCCCAGAAGAATCGACGCTGGATCCCCTCACAAGCTTTATTAAAGGCATGGAGGCGGAAGCAGAAGCCAGGG
The DNA here is from genome assembly GCA_039111535.1 of Bacteroidota bacterium. Classification (NCBI taxonomy): domain Bacteria; kingdom Pseudomonadati; phylum Bacteroidota; species Bacteroidota bacterium. The sequence continues at coordinate 1,055 of JBCCIM010000088.1, forward strand.
ACGGCTATAGTGTGGTGAAGCGATGCTTTGACTTTACGGTAGCCTTCGTACTTTTGGTATTGAGCTTTCCTCTGTTGCTTGTTTTGGCAATTTGCGTAAAGCTCAGCTCAAAAGGACCTGTGTTCTTTGTGCAAGAACGTGTCGGCAAAGGTGGTAAGCCTTTCAAGTTTTACAAATTTAGATCAATGGCCCACGGCAACGACACGTCGATCCACGAAGCGTACATGCAGAAGTTGATCCGTGGAGAAGTAGAAGCCAATGATGCTGAAGACAAACCACAGTTCAAAATCGAAAACGACCCTCGCATTACTGAATTTGGGCATTTTATCAGAAAAACCAGTCTTGATGAGCTTCCACAGCTTTTCAATGTGCTCAACGGCACCATGAGCCTGGTTGGCCCGCGTCCACCCATCCCTTACGAAGTTCAGGCATACAAAAGCTGGCATTTACAGCGTCTGAGCGTCAAACCAGGTGTTACCGGCCTCTGGCAGGTAAGCGGACGCAGCTCCATTGCTTTTGATGAAATGGTTCAGCTTGACCTTGAGTATATCGATAAAAAGAATCTCCTCCTCGACATGAAGATTCTGCTACAGACTATTCCTGCGGCTTTGAATACAAGCACCGCAGCATAATCATCGTTCTTTCCGCTCTTGACGCTGTTTGATCCCGTGATTGCCCGGATGTGCGGCACGATACGTACTCGCTCTATAATGAAAAAATAATGTCGTGACACCCGGCACACGGAATATTCGCCGGATGACCCTTCTTTTGTCACGACTAGCATTTAATAAGACCCACATCTTAACCGAAAACGGATAAAAGATCTTTGTCATCTACTGGCTTCGACTCACACAAGGGCTCTATCCATAATAATAATTAGCATCCACTCGTGGAAGCGAAGCATTTGAGGTAAGCATGTTAAAAATTGGTGTTATTGGTTGCGGTTACTGGGGCCCAAACCTCATCCGCAACTTTAACAATACAAGTGGTTGCGAAATGACCATCTGCTGTGACATGCAGGATGATCGTCTGGCAAGAATCAAGTCGCTATTTCCCCACGTCGAAACCACAAAGAACCACGAAGACCTCCTAAACTCTGACCTGGATGCTGTAGCCATTGCTACACCTGTGTGGACACATTATCCGCTTGCCAAGAGCTTCCTTGAAGCCGGCAAACATGTGTTTGTGGAAAAACCACTGACACCATCTTCCGAGGAATGCCAGGAATTGATTGAACTGGCTGCTTCCAAAAACCTCGTCCTGATGGTTGGCCATACGTTTGAATACACGGCTGCGGTCAACAAAATCAAGGACATCGTTAAAAGCGGTGAGCTTGGCGACATCCTCTACGTGAACAGTACGCGCGTAAACCTTGGCCTTTTCCAGCAAGACATCAATGTCATTTGGGACCTCGCGCCACATGATATCTCTATTATCACCTACGTACTTGAGCAGGAGCCCAGCAAAGTAAATGCACAGGGCATGAGTCACTTCAAAGAAGGGATTGAAGACGTTGCAATGACAACGATGACCTTCGACTCAGGCACCATCGCTTTTATTCGCAACAGCTGGATCGATCCCAATAAAGTGCGCTCCATGATCTTTGTGGGCAGCAAGAAAATGCTGGTCTACGACGATACCAGTCCGAACGAGAAGATTAAAATTTACGACAAAGGGGTAGAGAAGCCAGCCTATTACGATAATTTCGCCGAATTCCAGTTCTCCTACCGCTATGGTGACATTTACATTCCGCGTATTCAGGAACGTGAAGCGCTGAGCACCGAATGTGGCCACTTTGTTGAATGCATCAAGGAACAGCAAACGCCACGCAGTGATGGGCACAGCGGCCTCCGCGTGATTCGCATCATCGAAGCAGCTGTTGATTCACTCAAAGCCAACGGCGCAGCTGTCGCAGTTAAGCCGGCAATGGAGCCGGCAGAACAGACCAACTAAATCATCTGAACAGCATGGACTACGTACGCATTGCTGATGATGTACAGTTGGGGGAAGGCGCAAAAGTATATGCTTTTGTAAACCTGTACGGCTGTACCATCGGTGCACATACAAAGATCGGCACATTTGTCGAAATCCAGAAAGGCGCCTCCATTGGCGACCACTGCAAAATTTCCAGCCATTCTTTTGTCTGCGAAGGCGTCACGATCGAAGACCGGGTTTTTATTGGTCACGGCGTGATGTTCATCAACGATCTCTACCCCCGGGCAACCAATGGCGACGGTTCGTTGCAAACAGAGGAAGACTGGGACTGTGTAGATACAGTTATTGAAGAAGGGGTTTCTATCGGCTCAAATGCCACCATTCTTGGCGGTGTCCGAATCGGTAAAAACGCCATAGTAGGCGCTGGTGCTGTTGTAACAAAAGACGTCCCCCCTGCCACGATTGTGGCCGGCAACCCAGCCCGCATTATACGCAAGATTAGCCAATCAGAATCCAATGGAAGTACCATTCTTAGATCTCAAAGCGCAGTATAATTCTATAAAGGATGAAGTAAACGCATCCATTCAGCAGGTGCTCGACAGAACTGCTTTTGCCGGCGGTCCGTTTGTCGAGCAATTTGAGGAGTCTTTTGCCACTTATTGCCAGACCAAACACGCTGTAGGCGTAAGTAACGGTACAGCAGCCATCTGGCTTGCCTTAGCCGGCCTGGGCGTTGGGCATGGTGACGAGGTCATCACAACAGCAAACACGTTTATTGCAACAGCAGAAGCAATTTCTTTTGCCGGCGCAACACCTGTGCTCGTGGATATCAATGAAACCACGCACAACATGGATCCGGAAGCGGTTGAAGCAGCGATCACGCCGCGGACCAAAGCCATCATTCCTGTACACTTATTTGGACAGATGGCGGACCTTGATCCAATTATGAAAATCGCACGCAAGCATAATCTCTTTGTTGTAGAAGATGCTTCGCAGTCGCATGGTGCGACCTACAACGGTCGTCGGGCCGGCTCCATCGGAGATGTTGGGTGTTTCAGCTTCTACCCTGGCAAAAACCTCGGTGCTTATGGCGAAGCTGGCGGCGTGGTGACCAACGATGCGGATCTTGCTGCCAGGATCAAAATGATTCGTGACCACGGGCAGTCCAAAAAGTATATCCACAAAGTTATTGGCTGGAACGGCCGCATGGATGGCATCCAGGGCGCTGTACTTTCCGTTAAACTGAAGTACATCGACCAGTGGAATGAACTGCGCCGGCAACATGCCCGCGAGTACACCAACGTACTTGCCAGTGTACCGGGCATCGTTACGCCAACGGTTGCTTCATACGGCACGCACGTATTCCATATTTATGCGATCCGGATGGCGGAACGGGATGCTGTCATGCAGGAGTTGCGTGACAATGGCGTGGCTTGCGGCATTCACTATCCGGTGCCTGTTCACTTGCAGGAAGCATATGCGTCGCTGAACTACAAAGAAGGAGACTTCCCGGTTGCTGAAAAATGTGCCTCTGAGTACATCTCGCTGCCTATGTTTCCTGAATTGACGCCTTCACACATCTTGCACGTCACCGAAACACTGAAGCAAATTGCCGGTGCGCAACACGCTGAAGAAGTTGGCGGTGATGGGCATGCATCGAGCTATACAAAAACCTCGATTGTGTCCTGATCAAATTTGTGCGCAATTACGCGCTACAACAGTTTGACATTGCAGGATGCGGATATCCCTCCGCATCCTGCAACTGTATATAGACCTCCGGTTTGCACCCCTCGGATTGAACCTTGTTACCCACCAATACTGTGTGTAACAATGACAGCACTACCCATTATGTAGCTGAAAGGCAATATGCTTAATCCGGAAAATGGAATCAAAAAGAAAACAGTAGACGCCCTCGCGAAGGGCGTTTATTCTGAAGCCAGCAAGTATGGTATGCAAAAACCGGACATCCTCCGGTTTGTTAATACCTTGCTGCAGCTATCTATGGAGGAAGGCGAGGCAGGCGACGCCCCCTCCCCTTCCAGTACGCTGACGCCTGAGACCGCCAGTATGCAGGATGATGAACTGTCCATCCAGGCCTGCTGTACCCAGGACGATCGCGAGCGCATAAAACATTGGCTAAACGACACAGAGGGCCAGCACTTTCTCCGACACCGGCTCACGGCACAAACCATTTCTCTCGATCAACTGCTCGACCAAAAACAGCACATACTCGGGCTGATCATGCATGAAGGGCACCGACCGATTGGATGTGTAGCATTTCTGGACTACGATCAAACCCAACAGAAAGCTGAACTCCGCAAACTGATCGGCGAACCCGATATGCGTGGCCGAGGATACGGCAAACGGGCGACGCGGCTCTGGATTAACTATGGCCTGCAAGCTCTCGGCCTACAAAAAATCTATCTAAACACGCTCAGTAATAACATCAGAAACATCAGAATTAACGAAGAACTGGGCTTCTCCGTAGAGGGCATTTTGCGAAACGAAGTGTACATCGAAGGTAAATATCAAGACATCATCCGTATGGGACTTTGTACAGGCAGTTAACCTGACATCCCTGCGTAAAAATGCCAAAGCCTTTGCATTGCCCATGGTTTGCTCGCCAGCGGCAATGCGGTCATATCTCAGCCCAAATTGATTGCACGGGGGCAAAGAAACAGACCACTTTTAAGTGAGACAAAACTGCGTATCGGTACCAGCCTGCAGGTTGCAGGCGCCATGGATCGACCTTCCCAGCGCTTTATTTTTGTCCTATTCTGTCGAATGTAGTAAAAAATAGTAGCCTGTTCTCAACCCATTGAGCAAGCCGGCTACGCCCTGCGAAGTGCTCCAGCAATAACGTGCGTATCAAAGACTTTTTTTATCTCGCAAAACCATTAATCCCCAGACGCATGCAAATTGCCATGCGGCGACGGCTTATGAGGCATCTGCGCATTAAACACGCGCACCATTGGCCTATCGACCCCGACGCCGTAAAGCCACCCGCCAACTGGCAGGGCTGGCCGGATGGTAAACAGTTTGCAGTTGTTCTGACACACGACGTAGAACTTGCAGGAGGCCACAACAAGTGTGAGGCCTTGATGCGTCTTGAAAAAGCGCAGGGGTTTGTATCCTCATTCAATTTTGTGCCCGAGCGGTATCATGTATCGGCAGACCTGCGCAATTTGCTCACCGCAGAAGGATTTGAAGTTGGCGTTCACGGCCTGAACCATGATGGCAAGCTGTACAAAACGCGAGAAGAGTTCAGGCGACGTGCAGCCAAAATCAACCAGTATATTGCAGAATGGGATGTTGTGGGATTTCGCTCTCCGGCCATGCATCACAATCTCGACTGGATCAGGGATCTCAACATTCTTTACGACGCATCTACGTTTGATACGGACCCATTTGAGCCGCAGCCAGACGCCATAAGCAACATTTTCCCTTTTATGGTAGAAGATGACGGCGACCGAGCCGGCTACGTTGAACTGCCTTACACCCTACCCCAAGACTTCACGCTCTATGTCATTATGGAGGAGCGGAATCCGAAGATCTGGAAAGAAAAAGTCGCCTGGATTGCAAAAAACGGGGGTATGGTGCTACTGAATGTGCATCCCGACTACGTCCACTTCGGTGATGGCCAACCAGGTCAGGAGACGTTTCCTGCGTCCATTTACAGCGATTTTCTTTCTCACATCGCAACGACCTACAAAGGACAATACTGGCATGCCTTGCCGCGAGAAGTAGCTTCGTTTTGGAAGCAACGGTCCCAAGCGACTGTGCGCCATCCGCAAACAGTTACAGCCGACCAGTGATTATCTGCCGAGAAATGCTCGAGAAAAATTACAGGACGGCCACATATCGTGGGTTACAACCTCTTTATCAAGCCATATTTCACATTCAACCTAAACCGCTTTTCCCTATCAACAAACCCACGTTTAGGCTAGCGCCTAATAAGGATTTAAGTTAAATCCAATTGAGCCAATTCCATGCGCCAAAGGTGCTAGCAAACGGTGCGGTTTTACATCAAATTTCGTGTTTATCCCCAGTACGGCTACTTCTTATCGAAGTCGACTCCTGATTCCCGATCCACGCTTCAATATTACAACCTGTACACTCACCCGAACAGGTTATTTCAGGGGTAATGTTCGACATCAATTTGGCCGATACTACCGGTGATCGCTCGTAGGGGAAAAGAAAAATGCTATTGTTGAGGAGTATTGGAAATGCAATCTATGTCGCCAGACATTGCTGAATTACACGTAGCCATTGCGTCTACGTTTACTGCGGAGCCGGTGGAAAAAACCCTCTCGTTCTGGCTGGACCAATTCAACCGGCCACACACGGTAGCGTTTGCACCGTATAACCAGGTATTTCAGCAACTGCTGGATCCCAATAGCCTTTTTGCCCAAAACAAGGCATCAAAGCAAAACGCGTCAAAGCAAATTGATGCGCTTAACGTGATCTATTTGCGTCTGGAAGACTGGCTGCAGGCTGCACCAGCCGGCGCACCTGCGGATGAAGCAAAAGCGATGCTGCTGCAAAATGCAGAAGATCTGGTCAACGCAATCAAAGTGGCCTGCCTCCGAGGCGACGCCCAACACCTGCTTATCTTTACACCTTTCTCCGAAAAAAGCGCAGCAGATCCAGCCAAACAGGCTATCCTTGCACAGACGGAATCAGAAATTATCAACCGGCTGCGTGGCACAAACCATATAGATTGTCTGCCGCAACATCAGTTGCTGAACTGGTACGCACTCACCGGTTACGACAATCCACACACGGCAAAAGCCGGCCACGTGCCTTATACAGAAACGTGCTACGCTGCCCTCGCCTCTGCAACCGTCCGCCAGCATGCAGCACAAGAGCGGGCGCCGTACAAGGTCATCGCGCTCGATTGTGACAACACGCTCTGGCAAGGCGTATGCGGCGAACTCGGTCCTACGGGGGTACAAATAACGCAGCCCTTCCGGGCCTTACAAGCTTTTATGCAGCAGCAAAAGGCTGAAGGCATGTTACTCTGTCTTGCCAGCAAAAATATTGACGCCGATGTCGATGCGGTATTTGAACAAAATCCGGACATGCTGCTCAAGCCAGCAGACATCGTGGCAAAGCGAGTCAACTGGATTGCAAAATCAGAAAACATCAAGTCGCTTGCAGCCGACCTTAACCTCGGCCTCGACAGCTTCATCTTTATTGATGACAACCCGGTTGAATGCGCCGAAGTGCGGGCCAATTGTCCGGATGTTACCGTATTCCAGTTACCTGCCAATCCATCTGAAATTGAATCCTTCTTGTCACACATCTGGATCTTCGACAAATTGGGGGTCACAGATGAAGACAAAAAACGGGCTGAACGCTACCAGCAAAACGCCCGACGAGAGCAAGAACGGCGCTCGTCTACTTCGCTGCAAGACTTTCTGAAGGGGCTGAACCTTTCGATAAACATCGCAGCGCCGGCAAAAGAACATTATCCGCGCATAGCACAGCTAACACAGCGGACAAACCAGTTCAATGCAACAACCATTCGTCGTAGTGAAGCGGATCTAGAAAGGCTGCTCACTGCAGCCAGCCTGGAAGCTGCCATTGTACAAGTCAGTGATCGGTACGGCGACTACGGCCTCGTAGGCGTACTTCTGTACAATTTCTCCGATTACGCGCTGCAAGTAGATTCACTTATCCTGAGTTGCAGGGCCCTGGGCCGTGGTGTAGAGCAATCCATGGCTCGCTACCTTGCAGAACAAGCCCGGAGTAAACAAATCGATCGGATTGACATTGCGTTCTCCGAAACGGAGCGGAATCTACCTGTACTCAATTTCCTTGAAACCGTAGCTACTGCTGACAAAACCACGCTCGAAAAAGGCACGGTTTATCAGTACAAAACAACGGATCTCCTCAAAATAGTGCCACTGGAGGCTGCAACACCTTCAGTTGCTGCTACAAAAAAGGCTGCCACGAGCGGCCCGTCCTCCGCAAATGGCCAGGTGAAGCAAATCATGGTTTCCTGGGAGACCATTGCGACCACGTTGAATTCAGCCAAACGCATCCATACGCAGGTACTGAGACGAACAGTCCCCCGCCCTGCGCTGCAAACTCCTTATATCGAACCACAAACCGAGCAGGAAAAACAGGCTGCGCGCATTTGGCAAGATGTTTTGGGCATTAATGGCATAGGATTGGATGATGGATTTAAAGAGTTGGGCGGCACATCGCTCCAACTGGTGCAAATCTACGGTGGGTTACGGGGTCAATTTGATGTTGATCTGCCATTCACAACCCTGTTCGGACTCCCGACAATCCGCGCATTTATTGAGTATCTGGGCGCTTCGCCAGATAAATCTAGCAGGGCAAATGCAATTCAGGAGCGAGCAGCAAGGCAAAAAGCAGCAATGGAAAAAAGAAAGCGGCTGCAATTGAATTTGAGATAATTGATAAAAGTGATTGAATCAGCATGGATGGAATAGCAATTATTGGCATGTCCGGGCGGTTTCCCGGGGCAAACGATGTAAAAGGATTTTGGAAAAACCTGGTAGAAGGGGTCAACTCCATCGTTCCAATTCCGGACGAGGACATGGAGCTCTCGGCGGCAGATCGACAATTCTTGTCTGGGAATCCTAATTTTGTGCAGAAGGGGGCGGTAGTTACAGACGCTGATCATTTTGACGCTGCATTTTTTGGTATTTATCCAAAAGAAGCCCAGGCCATGGACCCGCAGCATCGCCTGTTTCTGGAGTGCAGTTGGGAAGCCGTCGAAGACGCCGGCTATATCCCTTCTACCTACCCAGGCTCAATTGGCGTGTATGCCGGCAGCTACATGAACACCTACACGCTCTGCAGCCTCGAAACCAATCCTGCATTTATTGCCAGCCTCGCCAACTCGTTTCACGGGGGCGTTTTGCAGAACGAACTGGGCAACGACAAAGATTATATGTCGACCCGCGTCTCGTTCAAACTCAACCTGCGCGGCCCCAGTCTCACCATCCAAACAGCTTGCTCAACTTCACTGGTTGCCGTTGCACAGGCCTGTATGAGCCTGTCGAATTATCAGTGCGACATGGCGCTGGCGGGTGGCTCAACACTGAAACTTCCACAAAACAGAGGCTATCTCTACGAAACAGATGGCATGGTATCTCCCGATGGCAACATCAGGACCTTTGATGCAAAAGCCCAGGGAACGGTCTTTGGCAATGGCGTGGCCGTTGTGCTGCTTAAACGCCTAGAAGATGCCATTGCAGATGGAGACAGTGTCTATGCCGTCATCAAAGGCTGGGGCGTAAACAATGATGGTGCGTCTAAAGTGGGATACACCGCCCCGAGTGTAGAAGGCCAAACTGAAGCCATCGCACTTGCGCAGGCCGTTGCGGATATTGATCCGCGTACCATTTCGTATGTCGAAGCACACGGTACGGGTACCCCTAAAGGAGACCCAATAGAAATTGATGCGCTGACCCAGGCGTTCCGTCTTAAAACCGATGAAAAGCAGTTTTGCAGAATTGGCTCGCTGAAGCCAAACATCGGGCACCTCGATGTTGCAGCTGGTGTTGCCGGCCTCATGAAGACCTCCCTTGCGCTGCAAAACAAGGTCATTCCTCCGAGCTTGAACTTTGAGACACCGAATCCCAACATCGACTTCAAAGAAACGCCGTTTGTTGTAAATCAAGAACTCACGCCTTGGGAAACGGAGCATCTTCCCCGTCGGGCCGGCGTCAGTTCCTTTGGCGTAGGCGGCACCAATGCACACGTTGTTGTAGAGGAAGCCCCAGAGGTCAAAGCAGACCCGTCGAAAAAACCATTTCACCTCATTCCGCTTTCTGCCCGTAGCAGCAGTGCAGCTGATCAGATGCTGGACAGGCTTCAGGAATTTCTGAAGGACAACCCGGACGCAAGCCTGGCAGACATTGCGTACACCTTGCAGATGGGACGGCAAACTTTCAACCACTCCCGTTGCTTTGTAGCCAGTGATGCAGCAGAAGCCCTTGCGCTACTCGAAGAACGCGATACCAAAAAGATCTTGGCCCGGCAACAAGTCCGGCGCAATCGCGAAGTAGTTTTCATGTTTCCTGGTCAGGGTGCGCAGCACATACGCATGGGCGGCGACCTGTATGAGCACGAACCGGTATATCGGGCAGCCATTGACGAATGTGCGGACATTTTGAAGCCGTTGCTTGGCTTTGAAATCCGCGACCTCCTTTACCCTGCAGCTGACAAAGAAGACGAAGCAGGCAAAAAAATAAACCAGACCATGGTGGCGCAGCCCGGTATTTTTGCCACGAGCTACGCACTCGCCAAACTCTGGATGCACCGCGGCCTCACGCCCAAAGCAATGATTGGCCACAGTGTTGGCGAATTTGTAGCAGCTTGCCTTGCCGGCGTGTACACGCTCGAAGAAGGACTAAAGCTGGTTACACTACGCGGCAAACTGATGCAAGACATGCCCGGCGGCTCAATGATGGCTGTACGCGCACCGCTGGCAGATCTGGAGGCCCATTTATCAACAGACATTGATGTTGCCGCGATCAACAGTCCGGCTATGTGTGTGCTTTCCGGCCCAACGCCGGCCATTGAAGCGCTGCAGAAAAAACTCGAAGCCGCAGAATTTATCTGCCGGCCACTGCATACGTCACATGCGTTTCACTCAGCCATGATGGAAGATGCCATTCCGCCTTTTGCGGAAGCCCTGGCAAACATCTCACTGCAAGCACCGCAGGTCCCCATTATGTCGACGGTACACGCCCGCTGGCTCACCGCAGAAGACACACAGGATCCAACCTATTGGGCCCGACACCTGCGTGAAACAGTTCGTTTTTCCGATGCCGTTTCAGAGATCGTCAATGAATCGAACGATGTATTTCTGGAAGTGGGCCCCGGCCAAACACTAAGTACCCTGGCCCGGCAACATCCGGATACCAGTGACAAACAAGATTTCTTCTCCAGCCTGCCCCATGTGCAGCAAACTATTTCTGCTTCCAAGTATGCCACAGAAATCACAGGCAAACTCTGGCAGGCTGGTGTTACAATCGACTGGGCTACGCAATACGAAGCAGAGTCCAGACGCAGGGTGCATCTCCCTACCTATCCGTTTGAACGGAAAAGATTTTGGTTTGATGAAGATCCGGAAGTGGTTGCCCATGCATCCAATGGGCATGCAACAAATGGCGTACAGCCAAACGGTACACTTCCCGCACACGTCGCTGAGACGAATTACCAAAACGGCCATAGCCCAGCCCACGTGGCTACCATGCCACAAACGGCCCTCAATACTGAACAACGCCAGCTAATCGAACAACAGCTCCATGTAATGGCGCTGCAGCTCCAGGCCTGGCGAAATTTATTGAATGATTGATCACGCTTTGCTGACTTCAGCTACAGATTATTAATTATCGTTACCTATTCTCATGAGCACTCCAGAAAAACAAGGCCTTGTCCAGTCCAAGCTTAAGTCGGTGTTACTCGATTTATCCGGATTCGACCTGGACGAACTCGACCAGTCTGCAACATTTCTCGAATTAGGATTTGATTCTCTTTTTCTGATTCAGTTTAGCCAGGCGTTGAAAACGAACTTCAAGGTAAAAATTTCATTCCGACAGCTGATTGAAAAAATCCCGACGCCTGAAGCATTGGTTGGATTTCTTGCTGAAAAAGCGCCCGACAGTGTACTTCCCGCAGCAGCGCCCGCAGCAGCTCCTGTAGCGCCGGCTGCCCCTGTACAGGAAACCCCGGCAGCACCTGCGCCTGCAGCGCCTCCAGCTCCGGCGGCACCAGCACCGGCATTTAACATGCCAATGCCAACAGCGCCGATGAGTCTTCCGGCCGGCGCAAGCAACGATGCACTGCAGCATGTAATGGCACACCAGCTGAATGTGATGTCGATGCAACTGGCCATGCTGACAGGCGGTGCGGCACCGGCAGCCATGCCCGCAGCGGCACCGCTAGTAGCCCCAGCCGCACTGCCAGCGCCAGAAACAGCGGTTGAATCTCCTGCACCTGCTGCAAACGCGACCATCGTCAATGAACCTGCTTCATCAGTAAAAGAAGACCAGGCAACAAAAGAGCGTAAACGGTTTGGACCTTATAAACCGGTCAAACGCGCAGACGACGGCGGCCTGACACCTAAACAGCAGGCGCATCTTGATGCATTGATCGAACGCTTTACCAAACAGACCAAAGAGTCCAAGCGCCGCGCGCAACAGCACCGTCCGCATTTTGCAGACCCACGCGGGATTGCAGGATTCAGGAAAATCTGGAAAGAAATTGTTTACCAGATCACAACCGTAAAATCCAAAGGCTCCAAACTGTGGGACATCGATGGCAACGAGTACATCGACCTTGCCATGGGTTTTGGACTGAACCTGTTTGGTCAGTCTCCAGATTTTGTTACGGAAGAACTGGAAAAGCAGCTGAAACTGGGTGTTGAAATAGGGCCACAGTCTCCGCTTGCCGGCGAAGTGGCGCAGATGCTTTGCGACCTCGTGGGCCAGGAACGTGCAACGTTCTGTAATACTGGATCCGAAGCCGTAATGGCAGCGCTGCGCCTGGCCCGCCTCTACAGCGGCAAAGAGCGGTTTGTATTCTTTGGCGGCGCTTACCATGGCAACTTCGAGCAGGTGCTTGTCCGTGCAAATGTGATTGGCAGCAAACGACGCATGTCTCCTGCTGCACCGGGTGTCCCTGAAATGTACGCGCACAACGCGTTGGTACTCGATTACGGCGACCCTGCCGGCCTCGATATCATTCGCGAACACGCAGATGAAATCGCAGCGGTACTCATTGAGCCTGTTCAGAGCTCAAAACCAGACCTTCAACCACGCCAGTTCTTGCACGATCTCTACGACCTGACGCGTGAGCACGACATCGCGTTCATCATGGACGAAGTGATCAGCGGCTTCCGGGCTGCACCGGGTGGTGCACAGGAATGGTTTGGTGTAAACGCTGACATGGCAACGTACGGCAAAGTGCTCGGCGGTGGTATGCCAATTGGCGCACTGGCCGGCAAATCAAAATATCTTGACGGCCTCGATAGTGGCATGTGGCAGTACGGCGACGATTCGTTGCCCGAAGCAGACATGACCTTCTTTGCCGGCACCTTTGTCCGCCACCCGCTCGCGATGGCCGCTGCTAAAGCGGTATTGACACGGGTGAAAGAAGCGGGGCCGGAGCTACAGCAAACACTGACAGAACGAACCATCGAACTGGTTGCCGACCTGAACAATTTCTTTGAAGAACGGCACGTACCCGTACGCCTGTTGCAGTACACCTCGCTGTTCCGATTCTCGTATGCCTCCGACATGGAGTATATCGACATGGTATACTACCATCTGCTCGAAAAAGGCATTTTCACGCGTGGCTTCTTCGACAACCTTTTCCTATCGACTGAGCATACCGATGAAGACATCGAGAAAATCAAAAACGCATTTAAAGAAACCATCATCGAGCTTCAGGAAGGTGGCTTCCTGCCCGAGCCCGGCGCGATGCAGGGAGACGGTCTGCCACAGGAAGAACTGACTGCGAATGCAGCAGGAGGGCCGGATTTTTTAGTGGAGACGCCTCGCATTAATGAGGACCATGCGGGGCGTGAATTACCACTAACTGAATCTCAGACCGAGATTTGGTTGGCCTCACAGCTGGGTACAGAAGCATCCAGTTCTTTCAACGAGCCTTTCTACATGACCTTGAAAGGCGACCTGGATATGGACAAACTGCACCAGGCCATTCAAACGGTAATTCAGCGGCACGAAGCCCTGCACATCCGTTTTGATGCTGATGGTACAAAGCAGATTTTTGAAGATCCAAAACCGCTCGAACTGCCCTTCACTGACCTCTCCGAGATGTCAGTCGAAGCACAAGAAGCAGAAGTGGATGCACTTTTCAAACGCTACGCCTCCACGCCGTTTGATCTGACCAATGGTCCGCTTGTGCGCATCGAACTGGTACGCCGAGCGGCAGACAACCACCTGTTGATGTTCTCAGGGCATCACATCATTTGTGATGGATGGTCATGGTCGGTGATCCTTGGCGAAATAGGTGAAGTGTATTCTGCTGCCGTAACAGGTGAGACAGTTGAGCTGCCAGAAGCGGGCAAATTCAGCGAATACGTTCGCGAAGAACTGGCTGAACAGGCCGGCGAAGATGTACAGGATGCATATGCCTTCTGGGTAGAGCAGTTTGCTGATCTGCCGCCTGTACTCAACTTGCCAACAGACCGGCCGCGGCCGGCGTTCAAATCGTTCGAAGGCGCAACCGTACGCTACCAGTTTGACATCCGCGCATACAAGGCAGCCAAAGAAGTTGCCCAGTCGCAAAACGTGAGCCTGTTCACGCTGGTCTTGTCGACCTTTAACCTGTTGCTGGGGCGCCTGGCGGGCCAGGATGACATTGTTGTTGCCATCCCAACGGCCGGCCAACTCCAGTTTGGCGAAAATGCGTTGGTCGGACATTGTGTAAACTTGCTTCCATTGCGTACCCGCATGGACCGCGCGTTGCCCGCTGCAGACTTTCTGAAGCAGACAACAACTTCAGTGCTCGACGCTTACGACTACCAGGAATGCACACTCGGTGGCATCATCCGCCAGTTGAGCATTCCACGTGACCCGAGCAGAATGCCGCTCGTTGAGGTTAACTTCAACCTCGACCGCGACGGCGCCGGCGTAGCGTTCCACGGACTCGAAATTGCTGTAGCCCAGTCGCCAAAGGAAGCAGTCAACTTCGATTTGTTCTTCAACCTGAACGAAATGGAAGATGGCTTCTTCCTCGACCTCGACTACAACGCAGCCCTGTTCGATGAAGCGACCATTCGCAGGTGGGTAGGCCACTTTGAGGCCCTGCTCATGGGGATAGCGGCAGATGCGGAGATGCCCATTGGCACCCTCCCACTGACCATTGCAGAAGCGGGTGAAAACAAACTGACCTCATTTGCAGAGAAAGTTGTTGAATACCCGAGCGATGCCACGCTGATCGAGTTGTTTGAGCAGCAAGCCGTACAGTCGCCGGATGTGGTTGCGGTTGAATTTGAAGACACAACCCTGACATACAAGGAGCTGGACGAATACGCAAACCGTTTTGGACAATACCTGCAAACCATGGGCGTAGGGCCCGAGGCACTTGTCGGTGTTCAGATGGAGCGTTCAGCCGGCATGCTTGTAACGTTGCTTGGTGTATTAAAAGCCGGCGGCGCATACATCCCAATGGATCCTGCGTACCCAACGTCGCGCCTCCTCTACATGATTGAAGACGCAGAACTAAAACTGCTACTCACAGAGGAAGCGCTGCTGGCAACGATCGACAAATCCCTGCTTCCGGAAGACCTGGAAGTGATCTGCCTTGATACCGAGTGGAACAAGATCTCCCGTAGATCCAAGAAAAAGCCTGAAGCAAAAACTTCAGCTGAAAACCTGGCTTACGTTATATACACGTCAGGGTCCACAGGAAATCCGAAAGGGGTAGAGATCTCACACGGTGCGCTGGTTAACTTCTTGTGTGCAATGCAGGAGGAGCCAGGATTCAGTGATACGGATACGCTGTTGAGCGTGACGACTTTATCTTTTGATATTGCTGGATTAGAACTGTACCTGCCGATTATCTCTGGCGGCAAAGTTGTTGTTGTATCCCGTGAAACGTCTGTAGACGGGGTAAAACTGGCTGAAGCGCTTGAGTCTGTAGATGCAACCGTGATGCAGGCAACACCTGCAACATGGCGCATGCTACTGGAAGCCGGCTGGCGCGGCAAATCCAATCTAACCGCGTTGTGTGGTGGCGAAGCCATGCCGCCAACGCTTGCCCGTGACCTGGAAGGGAAGTGCGCAACACTCTGGAATATGTACGGGCCAACAGAGACAACGATCTGGTCATCTGTGCATGAAATGGCACACGATGCAGCGCTGATCTCCATTGGTACGCCCATTGCAAATACGCAATTCTATATTCTGGATGACCAGTTGCAACCAGTACCCGACGGCGCCATTGGCCAGCTATACATTGGCGGTGACGGCCTTGCACGAGGCTACCTGAAGCGGCCTGAATTGACAGCTGAAAGATTTGTCACAAATCCTTTTGGCAAACCTGGGTCGCGCATCTACAACACAGGTGACCTTGCGCGGATTCTTCCCAATGGCACATTCGAATGCCTTGGCCGCAACGATTCACAGGTTAAAGTACGCGGTTATCGTATTGAACTGGGTGAAATTGAAGCAGCCCTGGTCAAACATGAGGCCATTACAGAAGCTGCGGTTATTGCCCGGCGTGACGAATTTGAGGAAACGAATCTGGTTGGATATTACGTGCCAACCAAGACAGATGACCTCAGCGTGAGCGACTTAAAAGCGTTCTTACGCGATTCGTTGCCAGAATACATGGTGCCGGCATTCTTTGTTGAAATGGACGCGCTCCCGCGTACGCCAAATCGCAAAGTTGACCGCAACGCACTGCCTGATCCGGAAGGCCAGCGGCCCTCGTTGGAAGATTCTTACGAAGCGCCAAGGACCCCAACGGAGCAGACCATTGCTGATGTTTGGGCTGAAGTATTGCAACTTGAAAAAGTGGGCATCCAGGACAATTTCTTTGACCTCGGAGGCCACTCGCTACAAGCAACCCGTGTCATTGCAAGGTTGCGTGAGCCCCTGCAATACGATGTGCCTTTACGTCTGTTTTTTGAAAACCCAACCATCGCCGATCTTGCGCTGGCCATAACAGAACTACAGGCCAGCCAGGAAACTGACGATGACATTCTTCAGATGATCGAAGAATTGGAAGATCTGACGGAAGAGGAAGTTGCTGCGTTGTTGAAGAACGGCGAGTGATTTTTCATTCCTGTAGTTCCCCTCATTCGTTGTAAAATTTATCGATGAGCAAACTTGAAAATGCTATTCGAAACCTGACGCCTGAACAGCGCGCACTGCTGGAGCTTCGCTTGAAGAAGAAGCGCCAGCAGAGCGCGTCTGTTGGTCCGGGTATTGTTCAACGAGAAGATACAACAGCGTATCCCCTATCAGCCGGCCAACGCCGTCTGCTCTCTCTGGAACAGCTGACACCTGGCACGTCCAGGTTTAACATTACAGAGGCATACCGCCTGATGGGACCGCTAGACGTAGCGGCCCTTGAAAAATCAATCCGGTATACCCTGGAACGCCATGAAGTCCTTCGGTGTGCATTTACACTTGAGAAAGGGACCTGGCAACAAACGCTAAGCGACATACCTGCTGAGCCCCTGCCGGTTAAGAACCTTTCTCACTTGCCGGCAACGCAGCGCCTTGGCGCGGCCATTTCGCTGGTTCGGAAAGACCTGAACGCGCCTTTTGATTTGGCCCTGGGGCAGCCCGTAAGATCGCGGCTCATCACACTTGCCCCAAATGATCACCTGTTTTTCGTCACCATTCACCATTTGGTTGGTGACGCGTGGTCCTTCGATTTGCTGCTCAAAGAAATTGCAGCCCAATACGAAGGCCTGATCGAACAGAGCAAGCCGGCTCTACCAGCGCTGCCCGTGCAGTACGCTGACTTTGCAGACTGGCAAAAAACATGGCTCCAGGATGAAGCCGCAAAAAAACAAATTGCCTACTGGCAGCAAGAATTTGAGTCGGGCGTTGCCCCCATTCAACTGCCAATAGACCACGAATTGAGCGCTTCGCAGTCAACCACTGGCGCAAGCAAACGCATCATTCTCTCGGAAGCCCTGCTCGAAATGCTGATGCAGGTTAGTGTTGAGAAAAAGCTAACCCCGTTTACGCTGTTTCTTTCAGCGTTTAAATGCCTTCTTTATCGGTATTCAAACCAGTCTGAACTGGCTGTTTGTGTGCCTGTTGCAGGCAGAAACAGGGTAGAGACGGAAGCACTGGTTGGGTATTTCAACAACTTACTTGTGCTCCGCACGCAACTCAACGACAAAACGTCTTTTCAGGACATATCCGACCATATTACAACTAAAGCAGCAGAAGCCGGCGATCATCAGGATATTCCTTTTGAGATGATTGCAGCCATGCCTTCGCTGCGCCGCACCCCGCTAACGCGGTCGTTTTTCACGTTCCAGAACTCGCTTTCGCAGTCTCTGCAACTGCCCGGTCTGGAAATTGACGCCATCGAACTGGAAAACTCGAGTGCCGACTTCGACCTTGCAATGTACGTCGAGCAAAAAGGGACCGACATCGTAATTACGGCAGAGTACAAATCCCAATTGTTTGATGAGCAAACCATTTCGGACCTGCTGGCAAATTACGTCGCTGTCTTACGTGGTATCGGGGAAAACCCTGAATTGCTGATGGAATCATTGCCGGCTTTCGAAATGCCGTTGCAACCCGTTGCAGATGTAGAAGTGGCAGATCAGGTTATTGAAATCGATCCACCGGGAGCAGCAGAACAAGCAGATGCTGAACCGGCAGACGAAAAACTGGCAGCACGGTTGTCATCCATAGATCCGTCCGCAGGCGATACGCTGTCGGATGATCTGGATTCGCTCGACAAATCGCTGCCTGTTGACAAAGAAGACAGTCCTACACAATCGATTACCCTGACGGTAAACGGCGCGGAAGCGGGTGGCGATATGTTGCCACCCAAGGCGCATCCAGAATTACCAGAACCGCTTGTTGCACCACATGATGACATCGAGCAGATTCTGACCCGTATCTGGGAGCGTGCGCTTGGCATCAGCAACATCGGTGTACACGACAACTTTTTCGACCTTGGTGGCCACTCGTTGATGGCCGTTGATATCTTCAACGAAATACAGAAGTACATCAGCGACTGCGAAGTCCCGCTGGCGGCTTTGCTAGAAGCGCCAACCATCAAAGCGTTGGCTGACCGGATACGGCTTGGGGAAGAAGAAGACTGGTCGCCGGTTGTTGTTATTCAACAGGGGCGCAACACCATACCGCTCTTCTGCCTGCACGGTGCCGGCGGCAATGTACTCCTCTACCGGGATCTTGCCATTCAACTTGGCCCAAGCCAAACAGTCTACGGCCTGCAATCGCAAGGCATGGATGGCCTGCGGCCCATTCTCGGTCGCATTGAAGACATGGCTGCGCTGTACGTCAAAGCCATCCGGAGGACACATCCGGATGGGCCCTACATGCTGTTAGGATATTGCATGGGTGGTTCGCTTGCACTGGAAATAGCGCAGCAACTGCGGGCACAGGGACAAGAAGTTGCCCTGCTTGCAATGTTGGAAACGTACAACTGGGCCAAGGCCCCCAAAGAAACGTTCTGGTCAAAAGTCCGCTATTACTTCGAGAAACTCGAATTCCACATTCGCAACTACTTCCTCCTTTCTAAAGGAGAACGTAAGATTTTCAGGTCAGAAAAAGCAGCTGAATTGCAACGCCGGAAAAAAGTGTGGCGCGGCAAAGTGGCAGTGAAGGTCAATCCGAAAAAGCTGATTCCAAAAGACGAGGTGGGCTTCAACCCACGTGCCCTCGCAGAAGTATGGCGTGCCAATGACGAGGCCGTGATGGTTTATGAACCCGACGAGTACGCCGGCCGCCTGATGAATTTCATTCCGATGAAAGAATACAGCTTCCACCGCCATGAAGGCCTCGGTTGGGAAAACATCGCGCATGAACTGGAAACGCACGTGCTGTCTGTATACCCGGCCGGGATGCTGGTGCAACCTTTTGTAAAAGAGCTCGCACAGGCCCTCCGTGCCGAAATTTACAGCATTGCCAAAACATACCAGGAAGATCCGCTGCCGGAGTTGTCGCAGAACTAATACTGGACCTCAATCCTCGCATCCCATACACCCAACCAGGCCAGGCCAGTATCAGGACCGTTAAGCCCTGAGAGATTGATACAGGGCGCGCGTCTGCTTCCCAATATCCAGCCAGGAATACTTCGAGGAGCTCAAAGCTTTGGCATACCGCCCCATCTCACAAAGCTTCTCAGGATCTTTAACAGCATCTACTATTTTGGCGGACATAGCCTCGGCTGAGTTTTCCTCTAGAATGTACCCGCTGCGTCCGTTTTCTATGGTTTCGGAAAAATCGCCAACATTGGTTGCAAGGGAAGGCCGGCCATATGAGTATGCAAGATGCACAATGCCGCTGTGATAAATGTGCTTGTAGGGAAGCATAACCATATCTGCAGCAACAAAGTACTGCGCAATATCTTCGTGCGCGATAAAACGGGCGTGGAAAATGACGCGTTCGCCTAAACCTGCCTTTTCAATCAACGCCTTCGAGGAGCGCTCCAGCGCGTCTGTATGCGGCGCACCAGCAATGACGAGTCGCAGGTCAGGATCTTCAGCTGCCGCAAGCACAAAGGCATCCAGGAGCAAATCCAACCCTTTGTATTCCCGGATGTAGCCAAAGAACAACAACACCTTGTGATGTGCCGCAAGTCCGAGGGCCTCACGTGCCGCTGTTTTTTCAATCAGTTGATCCGGCAGGTAATGATCAAAGTTACCGTGCGGGATTACGTGAACTTTTTCGTCTGGCATCGGGAAAGCATCCAGGAGAGCGGCTTTCACATAGTTCGAATGAACAACTATGGCATGGGCTGAGCGATACACGAGGGCCTTCAGCCACCGATCAA
This sequence comes from Bacteroidota bacterium, assembly GCA_039111535.1. NCBI lineage: Bacteria > Pseudomonadati > Bacteroidota > Bacteroidota bacterium. The sequence continues at coordinate 21,500 of JBCCIM010000088.1, forward strand.
TTTTTGCGGCCTCATGCGGGACAATGTTATGAGCCGTGTAAACAATGCGCAGCCCCATCATGCGCAGAAATGCGATGTAGAAGCTCTCTACACGCTCCCTGCGAAAGAACTGAAAGTGGAGCACCTGCCCTTGTCGCCGGCTGCGGGCCGCAAAACGATAAAGCCGCCATAGATACCCGAAATACTGGAACAGCTTGCCAATTTTGCTTCCGCCCTGCTTCGGCGGCGCCCATCGGATTAACGGGTAGGCAATCTCAAATGGTTTTTCTCGGTTAACCACTGTAACCAGCCCAACGTTTGTGCCGGCATCATGCAGGCCGGCACACAGGCAAAGTGAATAATCATTCCCGACAAGGGAATCCACAACCAGCGCCTCAGGCGGCTGTGCAGCATTTTGTTTTTCGTTCATACCCTTCCCCTACGTTCCATTGGATGAAAACCAGCGACCGCCAACCAGCTTCAGGCCATACCGCACGGAGGACTTGACTTCTGGAATAAAAATCCAGCACAGTGCGACATAGACCAAAAGGGTCAACCCGCGCAGCAGGTACGTATCTGGCAGCCAGGTCATGTAAGCCACAATAAGCGTTACAATAAAGAGGGTCGATTTTGTAAATCCGAGCACCTGCGGTTTTAAGCCGGCACGGGCAAGGAAAAAGTAGTTTAAGATCTGAGATACCACGTTCATCCCGATTAAAGAGTAGATCGCGCCGACATAGCCATATCGCGGTATCAGGATGAGGCATCCAATAATGTTTACAGCACTGGATACCAGGTTGATTTTAACAGGTACCGTGGTGTGGCCAGCTGCCACAATGGTGTACCCCATCATCCGTGCTATAGAATTCAGGTTGAAGTTGATCATCATCAACGCCAGCGCAAACGAAGCTTCGAGGTACGTTTCATTTGCCAATAGCAGCATCACTTCATCCCTGAACAAGAAAATGCCCAACGCTACAAAAGAAAGACACGTGGAGCCGAGGACCAGGCCTCGATTCATGAACTTCTGCGCTTCGCCATGACGGTTTTCGTTAATCAGTTCTGAAATACTTGGAAAGAAAACCACAATTAACGACGTAAAAAGACGGCCAAACCCATCTGGAATTTTACCAGACATATCGTAGTAGGCAACAGACTCAAGCGTAAGCAATCCTCCAACCAGCAACACATTGACCCGGTTGTAGATATACGTCAAAATGTCATTTGCATATAGCGGCAATCCAAAACTAAAAATTGCCTTAAACGCTTCTTTATCGACATTAAATGTGAACAGACGCGCCAACGGAGCATTGACAATCAAGACCAATAACGACAAGCCATAGGTGATTATCTCCACCCATATCATGTTGGCTACGGTTAATTGGTCGATGTAAAAGAAGAAGAGAATGCTGCCTAATCTCGTTAAGGCAGAGAATATGTTTATATATGCGTATTTGTTAAACTGCTGGAGCCCTTGCAGCATGTTCAACAACAATTCCCGTACACTACCCAGGCTAAAAATGATGGGAATATATATGATAAAAGGTGTGATGCCTTCGTCTGTTAGCCGCGGTAAAAACTGGTGCCCAACAGCATAAACAACAACGCTAATCAATCCGATCTGGGAGATTCGCGCGAGGAAAATCCCGGACACCACTTTGCGGTTAATGGTCTCAAAACTGCCCGACAGGTTTTTCACCAGCGTCAGATTGAGCCCGAGTCCACTCAAAATTTGAAAACCGTGGCTAATGACCACGATGTACGCGTGTGTCCCAAAATCAGCATGGGACATGGCGGACATGACTTTAATGCTCAAAAAATGGACAATGATTGTCACCAAAGTCCCTATTGAGGAGAAAGCTGATCCCTTAAGAAATTTATTTATAAACTTATTATCCATCTAGCGAGATTCCGCCTCAATTCGCCGCATCAACAACCATTGCTGGATCTTTTTTGAGCATAAAGAGATGTTTCAACCGATCTTTCTGCTCGTTGCGCAGGTAGGTCACAAATTCTTCTGGCACTTGCCGTTTCAACCGTAACAGCGCAGCTTGTGAATAGCCGGCCAGTTCATACATATTAGCAACGAGTCCTTTTACGCTGCGCACGCGCATCAATTTTACCAATTCAAACAAGGGATGGTAACCAATAACATATAATTTCTTCCCTCCCCTGAATGCAGCCTGATAAATGCTGCCTTTAGCAGTGCCGGTACAACGATAATGATGGCAGGTGATGTCGGTAAAGGATTGGACCTGCCAGCCATGCTGTCGCACCATTATTTCGGCAACAGCATCAATACCGCCCAATTGCAACGGTAAATAACCACCAAACGCTTCGTAGCAAGCCCGTCTAAACAGTTGAAAAGGACCGCCTACACTATTTCGGGCGCAATGTACCTTGACAAATTTGCCATCGCAGAAGTCAAACCGAGTGCCACCGGCAAGCCCGAGTTTTGGATTCTGCACAAACCGTTCGAGAATGCGCTCATAATAGTCTGGTGGAAGCTCAATATCAGCATCGAGATTGCCCACAAAGTCGTATGCTACATCACCCAGCGTATCATAGCCGGCGCGAAACGCGTGTACTTTATTGCCAAAATGCCGTGTCTCACTGTCTCTACGGACGAGGTGTACAAAATCATATTGTTCAGCATAACGCTGCACGATGGCATCAGTATCGTCGGTTGATCCGTCACTAACCACAACCCACTTCACCGGTTTTACAGTCTGCTTTACGACGGACGCGAGGGTTTTTTCTATAAACGCTGCCTCATTCTTCGCCGGCGTTACAAGCGCATATCCTTTAGAATTCATCATCTGGCCGAGGGCACTGGGTGCTCCCATCAATTACTTTGAGATTACGGCTTCATTGCAGTCGAATTGACTTCCGCGCTGTGGGTTGAGTATCGGCCATTGTGCTGCGATCTGCAGTGGGAAGATACAACGCGTCAATGCCTGGAATTATATAATCATTCTAGCGCCGCCTACCTATTTAATCATTACGTGCAGCCGCTCGTCTGGAATAAAATATTTCTTGCGCTTAGATACGAATTTATAGGGGTCGGGCAGTACGCCTCATCACATGATTGCAGGTAACCTTTGGCTTGCGGTCATCGGGCTTCTGCTCTCGTTTATCAGGTCTTCAGCTGGACAGAGTCAATGCGTCATTACTTGGCTCTCAACCTCCACCAGCTGAATGGCTCCGGTCAATTACCATCCCGATTCCGAAGAACTCGTCATCGAAACTCGACCAACAACGCGGCATTTCCC
>JBCCIM010000089.1 GCA_039111535.1 Bacteroidota bacterium
ACAAATAGAGACTGCTTTAAGAAATGCCCAATGCGCAGTCGTCGTCTGGACCGAGGCCAGCGTTTCCCCAGCCGGCGACTTTGTGCGAGACGAAGCGCGTTTGGCAGAGTCACTGGGTATCCTCGTCACCGTTTTACTAGACAAGGTCAATCCACCGCTGGGTTTTGGAGAAGTGCAGACTATTAACCTAAACGGATGGAGAGGCAGTCGGCGCGATCCTTTCTTCAGGGATCTCTGTTCAACGATCCAGGCCAAGTTGGAAGGTCGCCCCATCCCTCCTGCAACAGGCTACGCGATTAAGATGCGCCAGCGCATGCTTTACAGTGCGCTGTCTCTAGCACTGATTGCGCTTCCAATTGCCTTTGGCCTAAACTTTCTCGGAATACAAAATGGTACCTGCTCCATATCCACAAGTGTGTCAGACTTGTGTGGCGCGATGAAGCTCGGCGAAAGCCCCACAAAAACAGAGCGGCTATCCTGGGAGGCGATTGCTCCGGGAAGCTGCGAGGACCTGCGCGATCACATAGCCACCTTTCCCAATGGCATGCACACAGAGGAAGCATCAAGCTTGCTGGCTGCGCGCACCGAAAATCAGATCGAGTCATGGGTCCCCTTTGAGCAGCGTCTCGACTTATTTATCGGACAACAAGCGGTTGCCCTATCATCAGAAGAAGCTGCAAAACAAGAAGCATTAGAGCGCGGAGTAGTTTCAGCGCAGCGCCTCTGCAAGAATTTCAGCGCAGCAGCATCATTTGAAGTTGCATCAAGTGCACCAGAGGCGCAGTCGTGGGATTGCTCGTACTCAAGCGGCCGAGTTGCCTGCAGCTTCGAAGGCGAAGCAGTTTGCCAGCTTCAAGCCAAAGAAATCCAAATGGAAGAATCCTGCTAAGAGAGCATCATTAATATGATTAACGCACAAGCCTCGAAGTTTGGCCTTCCTGTAAGTCTTCTTTGCCATCGCCTGCGCATGGCTTGGCCCATTGTGGTAGCACTTTTTGCAATCAACATTGCACAGCCCGTCTATGCTCAACAGGTAAACGCCCGCGCTGAAGTAGCCGCAGCACTTTACGCCGCCTCAGCCACGCAAGCGGCTGCTGAACGCGTAGCTGACCAACAAATTCGAGGATTGCGAGATAAGGTAGAAACACTACGAACATCGCTCGAGGAAACAACAGGCGAAAAAACAGCACTGCAACAACAACTCACCGAAGCTGAGGAAAATTTTGTTACAGCGCTCGAAGAAAAAGATAGGGCCTATAAAGAGGAGATTGCGGTTTTCAGAGATGCTGTTGAAGACATAATCTCAACACCTGAAGGGCTTATCGGATTGGCTAGATTTAATTCCGGTGAAGATGAGGTAGCGTTTGAGATATGGGATAGACTTACGGCAGCAAGAGCTTCGGCAAGAGAGGTGGCGAAGAATATTGAAGATGCTGCTGATCTACGCTCAGTTGCAGTATTTGCTTTGGAATCACGCAAAAGAGGTCAGCAAACCACAGCAGCGGTCATTGCCAGGTTTCAAGAAGTGACAAAGCTTGATCCGGGTGTGCACTCGGATTGGGTGGAACTTAGCCGGCTGTATACAGATGCACTCAACCTGCCTGCAGCCATGCAAGCAGCCCAGCGCGTGGCAGAAACAGCCGAAAACGAACGAGACAGGGCACTTGCTTACAATGAACTGGGCAATGTATTGCTGAATCAGAAAGCCTTCATGGACGCCCAGAATAGCTTTAGTGAAGCATTGAAACTTAGGCAGCGCCTTGCTGAGTCAGATCCAACGAACACTGAATGGCAACGGGATTTATCGGTAGCTTACAACAAGATGGGTGATGTAAAAAAGGCGCTGCTTGATCACTCTGCTGCTCTTGAATTCTTCAGCAAAGCGCTGAGTATAAGAGAACAATTAGTTGATAAAGATTCGACTAACACAGGTTGGCAACGAGATCTATCAGTAGTGCGTAACAAGATCGGCGACGTTAAAAAAGCTCAGGGTGATCTCGCTGGTGCCCTTGCCAACTTCAACAAAGCATTCACGATTTTTGAGTCCCTCACTAGACAGAATCCGGCAAACACGGGTTGGCAACGAGATCTATCTATATCACTAGAGCGAATCGGTGATGTTAAGATGAGTCAGGGTAATCTCACGGACGCCCTTGACAACTTCAGCGATGGAATGCAGATCGCTGAGCGCCTCACTGAAGTGGATCCCGATAACGCCACCTGGCAACAAGATTTACTTATGAGCTATGTAAAAATGTACCATGCCTCAAAGGACACAAATTACATACATAAGGGCTTGGAACAGGCCGAAGTCATGAAGGCAAAAGAGATTTTCACGCTCGATGATTTTTGGCTTATTTATCCTTTAAAGGAATTACTTAATCAATGAATGAAATCTTTATTTCATATAAGCATGAGGATGAAAAACGGGTCAGCCAGTTCGTTCAAGTGTGCAAAGGTCACTCCTTCATGTGGATGCATCTAGCACTGCTCATTGTAATAGCACTGCTAACGACTAACATCGCAATAGCACAGCCAACCTCCACGCAACCTGTAAACGCTAGAGCCGAAGTAGCCGCAGCGCTCTATGCTGCCTCTGCTACACAAGCCGCAGTTGAACGCGTGGCTGACCAAAAAATTCGAGGACTACGCGATGACATTGAATCACTACGAACATCACTGGCTGTAACAACCGGCGAAAAAACAGTACTTCGACACCAGCTGATGGAAGCTGAGGAAGATTTTGTAGCAGCACTCGAAGAAAAAGACAGAACTTACAAAGAAGAGATTGCCGTTTTTAGAGATGCTGTTGAAGACATTATCAAAACCTCAGAAGGGCTTTATGGCCTGGCTCGATTTAATGCAGGAGAAGATGAAGTGGCTTTTGAAATCTGGGACAAACTCGTAGTAGCAAGAGCGGCTGCTAGAGAAGTAGCAAAAAATATTGAAAATGCTAAAGATAAGCGCTCCGTTGCCGTTTTTGCCTTAGAATCACGAGCAAGAGGCAAAAAAAAGACGGCAGAGGTTATAGCCCGTTATGAGGAGGTTACACACCTCGACCCAGGCTTACACTGGGATTGGGTTGAACTGGGCCGGCTATATCGAGACGCTGGCAACATTTTCAAAGCTGAGCAATCCGCCCTACGTGCAAAAGAAACGGCACGTACTGATAGAGATCAGGTTGTTTCATTTAACGAGCTCGGGATAGCCCATTCTGAACAAGGAAATCTTAAAGATGCGTTGATTAATTTCTCAAATTCAAAGCAAATCGCTCAGCACCTTACCGAAAACGACCCGGAAAACACACTATGGCAACAAGACCTTTCAGTCTCGCTTTATTTTTTGGGCAACGTTCAGTTGGCACAAGGAGAGCTCCCAGCTGCTTTGGCAAGTTTTTCGCAATCCAAGCAAATCAATGAGCGCCTAATCCAGGCTGATTCAAGCAATTTAGAATTTCAACGACACCTTGCTGTTTCTCTGGATCGACTCGGTGACCTGGCTAGAGCAAAAGGAGATCTTGCAATTGCTCTTGAAAATCGCCAAAAAGCAATGCGGCTTATCGAATTCCAAGCATGGTCAAATCCAGGCGATGCCAAGTCGCAACAGGACTTATCTGTGTTACACATCAATATTGGAGATAGCCAAGCCGGCTTGGGAGATCTAAATTCTGCATTAACCAGTTTCGAAAAGGCAAAACAGATTAGAACCAAACTCGCTCAAAGTGACCCTACCAATGCCGTAGCTCAGCATAACCTCGCAGTAACACATGACAGAATAGCAAAAGTTTATCAAGAACAGTGGCAGCTTTCCGAGGCGCTAGCAAACTATACCGAAGGAAAACTAATCAGAGAAGATCTCATTCGAACCGACCCCAAAAATGCGCGATGGCGTTACAATTTATCCATCTCATTAAGTAACATCGGGGATATAGCGTTCCAGCAAGGAAACTATAACGAAGCACAAAATCACCTCAACAAATCTCTCCAACTTAGTAAAATCCTTGTAGAGACTGATTCAAGCAATACTTTATGGCAACGAGGCTATGCCAAGTCGCTCAATAGAATAGGCGATCTGTTCTTCATGCAGGGTAAGCTCAGTAATACACCTCAATCTTTTAACGGCGCTAAGAAAAACTTCAAAGAAGCGCTCGAGTATTTTAAAATGGCAATGAAAATCAGAAAACGCCTGGTAACAACCGATGCTAGTAATACGCGCTGGCAGAGCGATCTCGCAATTTCGCTGACTAGAATCGGGGATACTAACTTAAAATTGTGGCACTATGATAAAGCCCTCGAAAGTTACAACCAGGCCTTACAAATCAGAAAGCGGCTCACCCAAGTAGATCCTCAAAATGTAAATTGGCAAAATAATCTAGCAATTATTCATGCTAAGCTGGGAGATACAAGAAGAGCCTTTAAGAACCCAAAGAAGGCACTTGAACACTACAGCTTCTCAGTTTCAATAGGTGAACGCTTGGTCCAAATTGACTCCAGCAAAGCCGGCGCTCATCATACAATACTATCAGCACTTTACAAAATGTGTGAAGTTTCTGGCAACAAATCTTATGCAAAGAGAGCCCTCGAAATTGCGTACTACATGCGAGACCAAGGCATGCTTGAAGGTCAGAAGGAATTGATCATTGCGCTTCTTGAAGGCAAATTAAAGTAAGCAATTCGCTATCCTCTTCCTCCATACGTGCTCTTTCCAAGCGCATAGTAAAGCGCTAGATAATACAAATTCGCCTTCAACTCATCTCCGATGCTTATCTCATCACCTGTGTATGACAGAATGGAAGCGATCGTACTAATGGGGTCAGGCTGATTCAAATTGATGACATACAAAGAGTCAAACTCCATATGCCCTTTGGATTTCCAGGCTTTTTGAATAACCTCCTCCAAAGACAAACTGCAGAACGAGACGTAAAAGAATTGCGGCTTACCTCCTCTGTTGAGTTCGCGGCAAAAAGCAAGCGGTGTCGGCTCCAGATAATATGATGGGATGCCAAGCTCTTCATCCGCCTCTCTCAACGTATCTTCGATCAGAAACTCACTAAATCCAATGTCGATGGTCTTTCTGTCGAGGCGCTTTGTCCATTCCAATGCTCCTGAAGCTGAACAGCCTAGCTTACCGCCAAAAGCCATCATGTGGCCAAGGCGTTTGGGGAAAATAATGTGGTCATCGTTGGTAATGACGAGTGTCGCGATACCTATGGTATTGGCTAGCACCGAATCTTGAAATGAAGGCAGGCTGCCGGCATCGCTTTTCAGTCCAATCTCTTTCTCATACCCTCTCAAACTTGTTGACGTTGTCTCCTGAAGCGGTATGTCCAGTACAAAATTTGTCTTTATCTGATCATGATATCCTGCCAGCTTCAGCTCAAGAAAATTATTCTTCTCGTTATAGTTCGCTATAGAGACAATGCTGGAGTTTCGATACTTATCGATAAAATCGTCACCAATATGATCACTCAACTCCTCGTAAATGCGAAGGCAATGGTTAACAGCCTCAGGGTGTTCTTCCGCGTACTCATCTAGCGAATAAGGTTTGGTTGCTACATATTTCAGTTCATGGTAGAGTTCTTCATATCCTCGATTCTGAATAAACTGACTCACCTGCACATAAGGGACGCCGACTTCCTTTGATTCACCCTCCGATATGTACTTAAAACGCAAAATGTCGCTGCCGGCATAGTATTCCAGTAATTCTTCACTGGTTAACGCCAGACCTTTGCGGCCGTATTTCTGTCTAAAAATACTGCTAATAGACTCCTTTTTCTTCCGCTCAACTTTTGTTTTCCGCTTTTTGATCGGGTAGACGTCTATAGCAATTTCTCCCGGTTCTCGAACAACGCGATACTCAGGATCGTAATCATCGCGTTTTTTTATCTGCAGTGTATGCGACAGCTCAGTTACTGTTGCCTCTATGCTATCAAGCATATCGGGAAGTAGATCGCGGCCGGCTGGATTCCCAGCATCCAGGATATCTAGTATCTTATTTAATCCGTCAAGATACTTTGTGCCCCCTAAATCAACAAAATGATATTTGCCTAACAGGCTTTCTTCTACCTTGGCTTCATCAATTTTTACAGGAATCAAAAAATCATTGTTGCCCTTCCTCTGTTCATGGATATCAATCGCAAACGCATACTCTTTTTGGATATAACCCTCTTTAAAGATTGAGTTTTTTGAAACGATGGCTACAACATACGATGCTTCCTGGATCGTTTTTTCTATCATCTCTTCCCACGCCTGCCCCACACGAATCGACTCAACATCCAGCCACACCGCATAGCCTTGTCGTGTAAGATCTTCGTATAGCTGATCCGCTATATTATGGTCTTCTCGCGCATAACTAATAAAAACTGTCTGAACCCCTTCAATCTCCTTCATTTTGCTTTCCTATACTCGTCTGAAACTGCTTTAACCCTGGCTTTGCTTCTGCACTTCTGCCCAAATCAATGGTACAGTATTGCCGCTTAACAAGACATAGTCATATCACATGATTTATAGATTGCACAAGTACACATACGATTTATCCTTCTTTCCCCCATCCACCGGCCTGCATTATCAATGAAATCTACCATTGCCTGCCAATAAGCGAATGCTTATGCTTTCTTCATGATTTGATGCATAAACAGCCTTTGCCCTGGTATGCCGGCCTCTTCACCTGTTCGTGTTTTTGTTAGCTACTCGCATGACTCTGATGCGCATAAAAAACGCGTACTGGGGCTGACTGACGCCCTGCGCGCCAAAGGCATTGATGCATGGGTTGACCAGTACGAGCCTGCGCCGTCTAAAGGATGGACCACCACCATGACGCAACTGCTCGAAGATGCAGATTTTGTCTTGCTTGTGTGCACCGAAACCTATAAACGCAGATTCGAACGCAAAGAGGAAGCCGGTCGCGGCGCCGGCGTGGTTTGGGAAGGCGCCATCATCAGCCTCGACCTCTACAACCAGCACCTCCACAATACCCGTTACGTCCCCGTTCTTTTAGGTGACGCGTCTAAAGATGACATTCCCACCATTCTTTCCGATCACACTAACTACGCCGTAGCGAGTGACGCATCCCTTGAACCGCTGCTCCGGCATCTCACAGATCAACCGGCTACGCCGGCGTTTGCACTGGGTAGCCAACCCGACTTGCCGCCCAGCCCCAGAAATGCTACGCTGAACCCACCACCCAATCGCAAAACGCCCGCCCGTTTTGAATCCCCTAGCAGCAGCAACAATCTCAGTGAACAGATGCGCAAAGTTTTTCAGATTCTCAAATACGGGCGGAAAGAAAAACAACTACTGATTAGCGCAGCTTTGTTGTTTTTGTTGGCATTGTACTTAAAGGATGCAAGTGTCCTTTCTCTGGAAGCCTCTGTCAGTAATAATCTGGTTCTGGGACTTCAATTAGTTGCCAGCCTTCTCTTGGTCTATACCGTAGTGCTTGTCTGGAAAAAAATTATTCCGGCACCACAAATAGAATCTGTTGAGAAGCCACTGGCCATCAAAGGACCACTTTCTTTTGGGGTACGCGACGGTGAACTGTTTGCCCAGCTTGGGCGCACCTTTGAATTGAACAAAATCTTTGAGTTTATCCTCAATGACCAACATCCTCTTATTGTTGTGCTCGGGGAATCGGGCGCTGGCAAGTCTTCGCTCCTTCGGGCCGGCGTTGAGTATGTTATCTCAACAGGCCAGGTGGCTGAGATTGATACATGTATTTACTGGGAAGCGTTACCTTCACATCCCGAAGCTTCGCTCTTAAGCGCCTTGCAACTCCGATGGGAAGACGGCAACCAACCAACTAACCTGAAAGACCTGGTCACGTCACTGAACTGGCCCCCAACAGTTGTCCTCATCGACCAGGCGGAACAGCTTAATCCTGCCGACCATCCAGGCATCTTCAGTTTCTTTAAAGACATTATGTCTATGCCGGGGGGTAGCCCGATAACCTGGGTGCTTGGGTTTCGGGAAGAATACCTGGTTACATGGTCTAAATATCTTATTTCAGAAGGCCTGCCCTATCCTCCAACCGTAACGGTTGAGCGCTTTTCAACCGCTCAGGCACGCCGCGTGATGGCGCGACTGGCCAATGCGAGCGACCTGAACCTCAGCGAGGGGGTATTAAACGACTTGCTGGAAACCATCGCACAGGAAAATGGGCAGATTTCACCGGTTGACATTGGCATCAGCCTGCTAGTATTAAGTGAGCTCGGGCGGGGTAACCAGGCGGTTATCACGGAGCAGATTTACAGACAAGCTGGTAAAGCTGAAGGGTTGCTGGCAAGCTATATAGAGAACCACCTCAAACGCTTGCCCGAATACGCACACGAACCTCTGCTCAAAGCGCTCATTAGCCTCTTTGATCTGGAAACCAACCAACGCATTGCGGTAGGAAAATCTATTCCGGTGTTGTCACATCTTGTGGGACTCCCATCCGCAGATATGGAATCTTACCTGCATTATCTGGCTTCTTCCCAGGTACGTATACTCCAAACGCGGATTGAATCGGCTGATAACCAGCAGCCAGAATTTAGATACAGACTGGCGCATGAACGGATCATTCCTGCACTGCGCCGCCTGACCGGACGTATTCTGGTCGATGCAGAGCAAGCCCGTGTTCTGCTGGAACGAAGGTTTAAGGTCTGGAAAAACGACAAGCAGCGCAGAGATTTATTGACAAGACGCGAATACAAAACCATCGCACCTCATATAGGCCAGTTTGCGTGGGGCAATGACGCGACTTTGAAGCAAAAATATGTTGCAGACAGCACTCAAAGTCTGCAACTTCGAAATCTGGTTGTTGTGGTCACTATCCTGATGTCCTTGCTATCGGGAGCCTGGGGATGGCATCTCCAGGGTGAAGCGAGTTACAGAACCATGCTACGTTTGGCTGGCATCCCTGCAGTTGTATATGACCATGCCCACCAACTTGATATACTGGTTGTGAATGGAACGTCTTTGGAATATGGTAAATGGGAAAGTATTTCGCTTGACTCACTTTCTCTTGCAATGAGGACCGGGAGCAGTAACAAAGTGATTTTTCCCGATTCCGTCAAAGGGCTAAACATAAGCCTTCAGCGCTCAATTCTCGCAGATTTTGATGGCATAATCTTTCCACAAAATATTGAAACATTAAGAATTGAGGGTTCAGGCCGCATAGTTTCATTCGAGGGGTTAACGCTGCCTCAGAACCTCTCTGAGCTTTCTCTAGACCTTTACTCTAATCAGCTAGAGAGCCTCGAGGGGTTAACGCTACCTCAGAACCTCTCTGAGCTTTCTCTAGACCTTAGCTCTAATCCGTTAGAGAGCCTCGAGGGGTTAACGCTACCTCAGAACCTCTCTGAGCTTTCTCTAGACCTTCGCTATAACAACGCCGATAATTTCAATGCACTTTCATTGCCCAACACCTTGGTATTTTTATCTTTAAACATAGGATACAAAGTCAATCATGAATCCTTTACAGCTTTGCGCTTACCTGATAACTTAAAATCGATATATATTTCTGGGTCCGATCTGTCTAGTTTTCCAGCCATACCACCTTCAGTAAAGGATTTGAGACTGAGCATCTTGTAACGGGCAAATCTCGATTAGACCTAGATCTTGCGGCGCTTACGTCAAATTCGCCGCTGCACCCACCACCAATCGGTAAAGCAATTCGGATAACTGCTCCAGTTCGGCTTTCTCCCATCGATCCCCAAAGGCATAGCTGGCTTGTTTAGCAAAAGTGTGGCGTGCTTCACCAAGTCTGGTTTTGCCGGCTTCAGTCAGCACAACAAATGCAATCCGCGCATCACGCGCATCTACTTCGCGGGTTAACATGCCGAGCTTTTCCATCGGCGCAACCATGCGCGTCACCGTGGAAGCGCTCAGGTGCATGCGGCGCGCCAGCTCTACGCGCGAAAGCCGGTTGAGCGCTGCCTGGTCGAGGTGCATCAATAGAAAAAACTCGTTGACGGACAGGCCGTGCACCGAAGCAAATTCTCCCGAAAGCCGGGCTTTAAACTCATCTGCTGATTGCAGCAGGCGCAGCGCGTTGGTTACATAAATTTCATTCATGGAAACAATTTAACACCAAACACTTGCACATGCAAGCATTATGCAAGATATTGTCAAGCATAATTACTGAGGCTCTTATGGATTTCGAACTTATTTTTTCTATTGCCGGGCTCCTTGCCATGGCCGGATGGGTCATACTGCTGCTTTCACCGTTCATGCCCCTATGGTCGGATCGGATTGCCGGCCTCATCATCCCGATTGCCCTTGCCTTAGGGTATGTCGCCATGCTCATTTTTTCGCCAGCCCAGGAAGGCGGCGGGTTTGGCAGCTTTGCTGAAGTTGCGGAGTTGTTTACCAATCCTGGCGCTGTAATGGCCGGCTGGATTCACTTTCTGGCTTTTGATCTCTTGATTGGGGCGTGGATTTGCCGCACCGGCAGACGGGAAAATATCAGATTCTGGGTGGTGGCGCTTTGTCTCCCGCTCACCTTTATGCTTGGGCCGGCAGGGTTTCTATTGTTTTCTGTTGTGCGTGGGATTAAAGGGGCGCGCAAACCTGATCTTGTTGTGAGTACTTAAGACTTTATTGCGACCTAAAAAGTGTTGCGCATCTGTTTATACAGTGTACTCGGTGCGTGCGTACGTTCATTTTTTGCTTGCCCAAAAAAACGAACCAAAAAAAGGGCACCACCAAATAAAACGCGCGCTTTTATCCCCTTTCGCATATGCCTCCTGAACTTTGTTCAGGAAAACGCTTCGATAAAAGCTCCCAGCGCACGACGCCACGCATTTGGTGGACGCCCTCCGCACTCAATATCCTGATCACAGTTTAGCTTTAAATAAGGAAAGATTAGCAAAGCATCATGTTGGGGTAGGAGAAAAACTGTCTCCTACCCCACAACTGCCAAACGCACAACACCATACAATTCATCACCCGGAGTGCTCGTCACAATTACAAAGTACTCGCGGTATCCGACGATCAAACGGACGTCGACTTCAGCCTCTAATTTCTCCTCCAGCGTGGGTACCTCTTCCAATAACCGTTTCAATCGCCGGCGTAGATGCTCCTGGCCCTGTACCCTGAGCCAATCCTGCGTTGCATCCCTGTCAAGCATCGCCAATCCCGTTATCAACGAAACAGATTGTGTACCGCCCATGCGAGCATCTCCCTTAAACAGTGCATCATGACAAAGCAAAGCCAGCACATTTCGCGGATCGCGTCTTAATAGTATCCGAAGATGCTCAAAGGCCGCCAAACTTGTTATTCTGGACGTAGCCTTTTGCGCCAACCACAGGTACTTGTGGAAGGTATCCGAAGAAAATTGCACGGTCATGAGATCACCTGATTTGAGGTTGCACCTTCTATGCTTAGGCGTTTGTCTCAGGATAGTTTCTCACCTATGACAACATCATATACGCATTTCTCAAAAAAACAGGACCCATGCAACCAGCGCTGAAATCACAAAGACAATTACAGTCGGTACACAGGATGAGTTTTTTGCATTCGACATGGGTAGTTGGGTGGGGGGCTAAGGGTGATACAAGTAATACAGAGTTTCCGACAAATAAATCAGTCCCTCTACGCCCTCTATACAGCAAAAAGCGGTGAAGCGTATCACAACCGTTGCGGGGTGCAACAAGCGGCGTTTGTTATAACAGCCAATTTTTAGCTACAGCTGTATCAAAGGGTTATAACACAACCGCAGCTGTAGAAGCTGATACTTAAATAAGCGTATATTGCAGTCAGCTTACGACGTAGGCTCATTTTAAGATGCGATCCAGCCTTTATTCCGTTTCACGCTACAAGCCTTCAAACCTGTGAACTACGCCCAGCTACCAGCCTTTGCGGCCGGGAAATCACTATTTCTTGCGCTCCTGTTTTTGTCCAATTGTTCTGCCGACATGATGGACGACCCCGAGCGTATTGACGAACCACTATCGGCCCTTACCGGCACCCTGCATTATGGATTTGCCGGCGACCTGTTTGCGTATGATTTAAGCAGCGGAGCCATCGATATGGTTGCCGAACAAAAAGGCCGGCAAGGACCATTTTTCAGCCCCGACGGTGCCTTTTTCACAACCAACAATTGGCCCGGCAGCAACGACGGTGTCGCGATATGGGGCCTTAACAGTTATACCATCCAGAAAGAATTCACCCTCTTCAATACCCTCACCTCGGAAGATCTTGGCGTACGCATTGCACCCGGTGGCACACTGTTCTCTGGCATCCTTAACCCGTCTTCAGGATTTAGTGAAGACCTCGCCGTTTTCGACGACGACGGACGCGTGTTGTACCGGCTCGACGGCGACGCCATACGGTTTAAAGGCCACACATGGGATAATCTGCAAAACCTTTATTTCACCGGCGAAATTGAAGCGGGCAACCTGAGCGGCACCAAAGTGCTGGCAAAGGTGACTGACCTCGAGACTTCTGCCATTACCGTCATTCGCACCTTTGATGCAGAATTTGGTGATGTACCTGACGCATTATCCGTTTCACCCGACGGCAGCCAAATTGCGTATAATTACAAATCCGATATTTGGATTGGCGCAACTTCAGCGGATGCTACAGATCACCGCGAGTGTTTTGGTGCAGTGCAATCGCTCAGCGCACCGGTATTCTCTCCCGATGCAGATTACATCGCCCTGGTCATGCTAAACAGCAATACATCGCTCAGAGGAGATCTCCATGTAGCCCGCATTCCGGCTGCCGGCAGCACGACACTTACTCCCGAAGGACCCTCCAAGCTTCCAGGGCCAAACAGCAGTTTAAACAGCACCTGGGCAACGGGCGGAGACGGTTCGGTTGGCTGGATACGCTGACTTAGCTGTGCATCTCCACAATATCCGGATACACTTCGTCAAAGCTGAGCCAGAAGTCTTTTTCGATCCCTGAATCGTTGGAACGCACGATGTTCAGGCTGATCTGCAGTTTTTTGAGCGCGGTATCGAACCGGCTTTTTGTCGCCCCCAGTTCTTCGATGGCCATCCTGCGAAGATCTCCTGTAAAAGCCGGCTCCATTTCAACAAACGCATACACCCCTTGCGACAACGGATCCAGTTCGCTCACGGGTTTGGCGTTTTGGGGGTAGTGCACCGTCCGGAAGTACGCCATCTCCATCACAACAGCATCGCCACCCGGCACTTTGCCATAGAAAAAGTCGTCGGGGAAAGTCTGGGGGATTTGCGTTTTCCAGGCCCAGATTGCTTTTACTTTCGGGCTCCAACCGCCTGCTGCCGGCTTTTCTTCTGAAAGATCTGTGTTGTCCCAGAGTGACGGATACGGCGAATTTTTGCTACCAAACACGGTGCACACCTTGTGTTCGAGGACAAATTCACACGCCTCTTCAAACGTTTTAATCATGGTATTCCAGGTTAGTCGTTAGCTTGTCTGGGCGTATCAATTGCAATGCCGCCCGGTTTGCTTCTAGCCAGACCACTGGTGCAGCGGTAATCTACGAAACAGCGAGGAGATTTAGCAGGTCTTTAAGGGCGATCGCAGGCTTCAGCTATGCAAAAAAGCCTGGCAGACCAGGCAAACGTTGCGAACTGGCATCTTTCCCCCACCATGTCATCCTGAACAACGCGAAGGCTCTCTATGAAACGCTTCTGGTGGGTTTACAAGCCACTGCGGGACACACCCCGATCATGAAGGTAGTTTGGGGCCTAAGCATTAGTTTGACTGATAGCCAACTACTTCAGCAGCCAAATATCCGCACTTTGATTCGTACCAGCTACTTTAGCAGCCAGACATCTTCATCAGCAGGACAAATGCCTTTCAACCCACCCGATACTGTTTTTCTTTCGAGATGCTTCACGACGTACGCTTCCGTGTAATGGCACTGTACTTCTCCCTGGCTGATCGAAAAGGGTGGGCCGGGCATCACGCTTTGATCGTATACAAACGTAAGCAACAACTGCGGCGCATTTCCGGTGATTGTCTGCAGGTGTTGCGTGTAGCGGTAGCGCATGTCTTCAGGTAACGCAACAAGGGCAGCGCGGTCGTAGATGGCGTTCACGGGACCAAGCACTTCTTTGGTAAGATCGAAAACATCGCCAACAAAGATATCAATGTCAGGCGCAGAAAAATGCTGTAGCTTCCCGGCTTTTTTGATTTCAGGCACCACGCCAAGCTCTTCAAAGAGCTGCTCGATCGCGAGCGGACTCAATTCTGCGCCGGCAACGGCATACCCCTGGCTGAGCAACCACGCGATGTCCAGCGTTTTCCCACAGAGCGGCACAAACACCCGGTTGCCCGGCGCCAAACCTAGGACACCCATGTGTTTGACAAGCGCCGGATTTGCCTCCCAGTGATGAAACCCAATGTTATTCGTTTCCCACTTCTGGTGCCAAAAGCTCACATCCATGTAGTACCTGCATCCGTCTTTTTCACAATAGGGCATTGTTTGTACTGCACCAAATCAATCCGTTCCACATTCTGTGTGCCCCCCTCGCAGGCAACGACAGATTAACGCCTCGACTTTCCATATCTCTGCGGATTACCTCATGTTTTCTTTCTTCATTCTACTGGTCATAGGCATCTTTGGATACATGGTTTTTGACGGACTCGTCACCGAAGAAGTGTGGGTCCGCGGGCCACGGCGCGGGTTTAGCCTGACAACATGGGGCCACAAACGCAGCCGTATCGACGAACCGATCAGCTACTGGTTTTTCATGCTCCTCTATGGTGGATTTGCGCTCTTTCTGGTATATTTGCTGATCCTCGAGTGGTTTGGGTAGCCCGGATACCTCACCGCTTCCGCTTTGCCTTGCGCCGGCCCGGATAAAACACGGCCTGAATCAGGTTGTATTCCAACTGACTAAAATCAAATGATCGGCCATCCACATCAAACCCTGTGAAAGGGTACCACCGCAGATTGGTGCGCAAAATGAGGTGCTCCGATGTTTTTCCGGGCACAATATCCCACCCGAACGTTAAGCCAGGCGACAACATCTGATAAGCAAACGAACGACTCTCGCTGTCTCTCTCTTCCTTATACGTTAAATGGTCGTAAGAGACGTTTATGCCGAGGTAAGGCGCAAACCCCGTATAGTCTACCAGAAATTTATTGAACTCGAGTGCCAGCGCATACTTCTGTACCGTTTGCTTCGCCCCGAACCCTTTATTTTCAAATTGCGGATTTCGGAAAGACAATGCAGCAAACCAATCTCCCTGATTTGACTGATACCCCAACGCCACGTCCAAATAGGCGGATGAACTGACCTGGTCATCCAAAAACGGAAACGCGTCCTGCGTGTAGCGAGAAGTCTGCAATGAAAAGGACGACGACGGCCCCACACCAACAAAGAAGTCTCCCTGCCGCGTTGCATGTAAACCAAGCCGTGCTACGGGCGGATAGCTGTTCCACGTCTCAACCTCTTCCGGGTCTTCGTTTTTCGTGCTATCAAAAGCATAGAGTACCCCAAGTTGCATAGCCATTCGCGGCGTTTCAATGGTTTCAAAAATCGTAGTCGAAACAGGGTACTGCCAGGTGTTGTCGTGAAAAAAATTCAGGCCCAGCCGCACGAGAAATTTCCCCGTACCATACAGCAAGCCGGCATCGGTGACCAGGCTGAAGTCTTTGTAATGGGTTGGTGCTTCGCTTCCCTGCCTGAGTGTCTGTGCCGACCAACTGGTGCCGACATAGGGCCGCACCCGCTTCGCCTTGATTGCCCACGGCAAAAGCCGCAGCCCGGTTACAACAGCGTGCTCGAATCTGTCATTAGACGCACCCAATAATTGCTGCAGCGGGAAAACCACATAGAATTCAGCATGGCCCCAAAAATGAAACCCGCCCCATGTCAGATAAGGTTGGGCAGATGATGAGATACTTCTACGCGTTGTGGCTACGCCGGCAAGTTGCACACTTGTAAAGGCAGGATACCCTTTCCCACCAACTTCAAAATAGGAACGTGCAAAATCCAGCCGCTGGTGTCCATTTGAGTGATCTACTGACTGCCCCTGCGCAGGTATTGCAAAAAGCAGGAAAAGCATGGTCCAATATTTAAAACGCATGTATTGCTCCGTATATGTCATTGTACGGTGCAATGATCGCGCAGTAATTTGCCTGTATCAATCGGCCACAGGTATGATTTGGCGGGCATTGTTGGGATTCATACAAAGGTATGAGTCCTAAAACGCACGGTATACCAGATTATTTACCCAGCAAGGCCATCAACTCAAGCCGGCTGCCTACTTTGCATTTGCGGTAAACATTCGAGACGTGGGTTTTGACCGTAGGCATTGAAATGAACAACTGCGCAGCTATTTCCTTGTAGGGCTGTCCCTGTATCAGCAACAGCGTGATTTCCTGCTCGCGCGACGTGAGGCCATAGTTCTGCAAATCTTGCGGATCTACATTTTTCTTTTCCCGAAAGAGTGCGAGACGGTGAATATCATCCCATATTTTGCTGCCGGCAAGCAAAATAAACAGGATGGGTAGGGTAAACCCGGTTTGTGTTGCCATACCCGGAAATAGTGGGGAAAAATCTACAAGCAGCATCGCAGGAATAAGGACAAGAAATACTCCTGCCATCCGCTGCTCTTGCTTTTCACGGTGGGCCAAATGCTTTTGAGGCTGAGAAAACCGAATAATCAGCATCGAACACACAACAGAACTACCCAAAAAAGCGGTCACCGGGATTTGCAAATTCGACAGGTGCCCGGTAAAGGCGGCAATACAAACCAGGATAAACAAGATGCCAGCACCAGCGATAAAGACCAGTCGAATCCACGGGGGCAAAGCGTGTGCGCGCTCTTCAAGAATATTAAGCGGCGTTGTTACCCCAACAAGCGTCATCGACAACAGCAAGAACACCGGCAAGCCATCCCCCATGCCTATCCCTTCAGCAACATAGGTAAACGTAATCGCCACAATAAGGAGCAGCAGAGAGACCGAAAAGGCTACCGTCTCCAACGACTCAATGTTTTTCCTGTAACACACCACCTGCAAAAACAGGGAGATGAGCAACGCAGAATACGCCGTCACCAATAGTATTACATCGAGCACTTCCATAAATGGTGTTAGCGCCGGGCAGGCCAAGACAGGGTTAAACAAACGCGTATCAATATACATCCAAGCAACCAACGGAACTCGTCATCGCCAGAATCTGCCAAAAGAAAAAGCAGCCTCGAACACGGTCTGATCAAGGTCAGGTATGTGTCCGACATAAAGCTGTACCCGCGTCCCACGGCGTGGATAGGTCAACGACCGGAATGTACCTTGCAACTTCACGCCCAACGAAGGTGCATGATGCACGATAAATCCGTAACTGTCAGGATCATTGAACGAAAAACGTTCGCGGCGGGCGCCAATGCTCAACGCGACCGTACCGTTGTCATCTTGCATGATGCGCTGGTGTAAAAATAACTGATACATTTCGGGCGCAGAAAAGCCAACCGTCAGATGGTTGAAGGGCGTCAATTTATGCGTGAGATCAAGGCCGGCAGACAACAAACCGCCTGAAAAGGATACGGCGGCTACCGGTGAAGCATACAGCGTCCTGGAAAATGTCAGGTTGATCTGATGAGGCAGTGCAAGGATCACTGGTAGTTGACGCCCACGTAAATCGGGATAAAGCGTGCTCCGCACATTTTTATATAGAGGTATACCACTTCCAAACGTAACACTAAAACCTTTTGTCGAGGTTGCCGGCCGGTGCATCATCCCAAGCTCGCTCATCGGCGCGTGAACCGCGCAGCCGGTCCCCCAAAAAACTATACATAACAAGAAAAGTATCTTCTGGAAAAACTGCTTTATCATGCCAAAATAAGATTTGCTCGCCCCTGCGCGAAGTGCTACATAACAAGCACCTTACGCTTCAGTCGCACAAACGGACGAGATCGTAACATTTACAATCCCTCATGCGCCTCAAGGGATCCATAATACCCTTTATACAGTTGAGCACTTCAGCTATAGCTTTAAGACAACCAAGACATTATGCAAACCTGGCATCCTGTTGCTGAAGATTCGGACTTCAGCATCCATAATCTGCCTTTTGGCATCTATTCCGTAAAAGGGGCACCGCGCGCCGGCGTTGCCATTGGCGGATCCATCGTCGACCTGCATGCAGCCGCAACCCTTGGGCTCTTCCCTGATGTCGACCCTTATGTGTTCCTCGATGCAACCCTAAATCGCTTTATTGCGCTGGGCAAACCGGTAACCAACGCGGTACGCCGCAACCTGCAGGAAGCCCTGACGGATGCATCGAGTCCGTTAAAGGATGCCCCCCAGGCATTTGTGCGTCAGTCGGATGCCACCATGCATTTGCCTGTGTTCATTGGCGATTACACCGACTTCTATTCCAGTATAGAGCATGCAACCAACGTCGGGAAGATGTTTCGCGACCCTGAGAATGCGTTGCTTCCAAACTGGCGCCACATCCCGGTTGGATATCATGGCCGCGCTTCGTCCATTGTTGTCAGTGGCACCTCTATCCACCGGCCCTCAGGCCAGCTTATGCCGAAAGATGCCACGGCACCCGTATTCAGGGCATCAGGCCGGCTCGACTTTGAACTGGAGATGGGGTTCATTATTGGCAACCAAACGGCCCTCGGCTCTTCGGTTTCTACGGCTGTAGCTGAAGATTGTATTTTTGGCCTTGTGCTATTTAATGACTGGTCAGCCCGCGACATTCAGAAATGGGAATATGTACCCCTCGGGCCCTTTCTGGGCAAAAACTTTGCGTCTTCCGTCTCCCCCTGGATTGTAACCCTCGAAGCACTTGCACCGTTTCGGGTTGCCGGCCCCAAACAAACCCCTGAAGTGTTACCCTACCTGCAATACCAGGGCGACAAAAACTACGACATCAACCTCGAAGTAGGTATTACACCTGATGGTGGCGAAGAAACGGTGGTCTCCCGGTCCAATTTCAAATACATGTACTGGAACATGGCCCAGCAATTGGCACATCACACGGTCAATGGCTGCAACGTAAACGTAGGCGACTTGCTGGCGTCTGGTACCATCAGCGGCAAAGACGCTTCTTCTTACGGATCGATGCTAGAACTGGCATGGGCCGGCCAAAAACCGCTCACGCTCAACGATGGCAGCCAGCGTACCTTTATCAAGGACAAAGATACGGTTACCATGCGTGGCTACGCAGAAAGAGACGGAAAGCGCGTTGGATTTGGTGAAGTAGCAACGCGGGTACTGCCGGCGCTGTAAATGGGCGAGCCGGCACTAGCGCAGGTTTGCCGGCTTTTTGCTATTATGGTATAGCAAAACGTTATCCGAAGTGGTGAACCTTTTGCAGGTGTTTTCTTGTGAAGAGAGAAAACAGCCGTCCTGCAGTCCGTTCCGTTTATTAGTAGCCACATTGAACAACCAGCCCAACCATAACACCCAGGCTTATCTTGCCCGGCTGGAGCGACGCATTGCAGTAGAAGAAGCGCTGGAAAAGGTACGCAATCGATTCATTGCCATGCGTCATAGCGATGAGTTGGCAGCCTGTGCAAATGAAATCTACCAGCAACTCAGGGCGCTAAATCTGATTACGGATGCCGAACGGTTCCACATCAGCATTTGGGATGAGGCGCAACGTACCAGTAAAATGTGGCTCAATGACCCTGATGGCAACATTGACAAGAAAGCACGGCTTGTCAGTTGGGATGACCTCCCGCCGGCTGTTGAGGTGTTCAACAAATGGCAGTCTATTCCCGTTGATGAGCGTAAACAACACATCTTTCGCAATACCTGGGAAGGTAAAGATGCAAGCGATATCCTCGAATTTCTGTTGTCTCAACCCGGATTCAAAGACGACATTTGGATCAGGCAGCTAAAAAGACAACGCCCCGATCGGATTCTGGTCTATGATGCATTCTATGCGCACGGTAACCTTGCCGTCTCCAGTCTGCGTGAAATTGATGAAGAGACCCAGGAAGTGCTTAAACGCTTTGCTGCTGTCTTTGAATTGAGCTACACCCGTTTCCTCGACCTGAAACAGGCTGAAGCGCAGGCGCAAAAAGCGCAGATTGAGGCAGCCCTTGAACGCGTACGCGCCAGTACCATCGCCATGAATGCCAGCGAAGACCTTGCTGACATGGCCTCTGTGATGTTCGAAAATTTGCTCAGCCTGTACGATTTTGAGTTTATGTTTACGCGGTGTGTCATTGTCATCACCCACGAAGCGCAAAATGTAAACCACGTATGGTCGACTAACTTTGCCGGCAAGTCGCTCATTTCCTCTCGCATTTTGCCCCTGCAGGAGCATCCCGTACAGGCCAATATTTACAACGCCTGGAAAGCAGATCGCGCGGGCTTTGTCTCAACAGGCTTTGACCAGGAAGGCGCCAAACAATACACCAGCTATCTCGCACAGCTTCCCGGTTTCAAGGACGACAAAGAACTGCTTAAAATTCTACACCTGCTGGAGGTAGCCCCCGAGCAATTGCCTCCCCGTTTCTACCTGCAAATGGCCTTTTTCACCCACGGCAGGGTTGGCTTGATCACCAACCAGGACCTCGACAGCGAGCAAATCGACATACTCAAGCGTTTTGCCAGCGTGTTTCAGCAGGCTTATACCCGATTCCTGGATCTACAAAAATCAGAAGCGCTTGCCCGGGAAACGCGACAACAAGCCATTCTGGATCGCGTTCGGGTTGAAATAGCCTCCATGCGCACAACAGAAGACTTACAACGCGTCACTCCTCTTATCTGGCAGGCGCTGAACAAGCTTGACGTCCCGTTTTCACGTTGCGGCGTCTTTATCATGGATGACGAAACAGAAATGATACATTCATTCGTCACGACACCAACAGGCGAACATCTGGCGGCCCTCAAAGTGCCTTACGACAGTGATCCGGCGACCATACAATCTGTTGATGCCTGGCGACACAAACGGGTATTCACCGACCAGTGGGATCAGCAGCGGTTTTTGCAATGGACCCAAATGATGCTCGAAGAAGGACTTGTTGACTCAGCAGCTGAAATACCAGATTATGCTGATCCTCCCAAGATGACGGCATTGCACTTTGTGCCTTTTAGCCAGGGTATGTTATACGTAGGAAATGCAGACCCTTTATCGGATGAACAGATCCGGCTCGTCCAAACCGTCGCTGATGCATTCTCCGTTGCCTATGCCCGGTATGAAGATTTCCAGGCACTCGAATCTAAAAACGCAGAACTGGCGACCACGCTGAATTACCTGGAAGCAACACAGGCACAGCTGATCCAGTCGGAAAAAATGGCATCTCTTGGACAATTAACCGCCGGCATCGCACACGAAATCAAAAATCCGCTCAACTTTGTAAACAACTTTGCCTTCCTCAACTCCGGACTGCTCAGCGAACTCGAAACCCATCTTGATGCAAACAACGCGGATATCCGGGAAATTTTTGAAACGCTGAAATTAAACGAATCCCGCATCAACGAACATGGCAAAAGGGCCGACCGAATTGTGAACTCGATGATGCGCCATGCCAATGGTATTTCCGGCGAACGCGAACGGGTTGTGTTTAATACTTTTGTCGAGGAATACGTCAACCTCGCCATCCACGGCATGCAGGCGCGACAGATGGACTTCCATCTGGATATTGAACGCGAATATGCAGAAAACGCTGGCGAAGTAGCTTTGATGCCGCAGGAATTTGGCCAGGTCCTGGTTAACATGTTCAACAACGCTTTTGATGCGATGCTAGCACGAAAAGAGGACCTCGCAAGTCATGGTGATAACG
Organism: Bacteroidota bacterium; assembly: GCA_039111535.1. Classification (NCBI taxonomy): domain Bacteria; kingdom Pseudomonadati; phylum Bacteroidota; species Bacteroidota bacterium. The sequence goes on from JBCCIM010000089.1 coordinate 21,666, forward strand.
CGTATAAACCGCTACTAAAGATACGCACAGAAGCGGACCAGCAGACCGTTAACCTGCACATCTCAGACAATGGGGGCGGCATGCCTCCGCATATCCGGCAGAAAATCTTCGAACCCTTCTTCACAACGAAGTCAGCCGGGAGCGGCACCGGATTGGGATTAAGTTTGAGCTACGACATCATCACAAAAGGACACGCAGGCCGCATTGCCCTTGAAAGTGAGCTGAATGCGGGCACAACATTTATCATCACACTGCCCCGCTGAGCCACATGTAGCTAAACATTTGAGGCAGTTGCGCAAGCAAGGCCTCAACCGCCGGCTTCTTCTGCCATCTGCTGTTTTTTCTCCTCTTCAGCTTGCCTGCGACGCTCCCGCATTTTTCGATGGAATGCACGCGATGCATTGACATGTTCACGCAAGGTGCGGGTAAACGTATGGCTGCCATCTCCCTGGGCAACAAAAAACATGTAGTTATGCTGGGCGGGTTTCACGACAGCCTGCACAGATGAAAACGTAGGATTTGTAACAGGCCCGGGCGGTAAACCGCGGAAGGTGTAGGTGTTGTAGGGATGGTCAATTTTGTAATCTCTGAACAGGAGCCGGCGGCGGCGGCCCTCCAACTCCACGAGTGCAAACTGAACCGTAGGATCTGCATCGAGCCGCCACCCGTCGCGCAGGCGGTTCAGATAAACGCCGGCAACCGTAGGTTTTTCCGGTACATGGTTGGTTTCCCACTCCACAATGGAGGCAACGCGCATAACCTCGTCGATGCTGAGGCCCAGGCTATCAGCACCAGCCTTCATTGCCGGCGTAATTTTACCATCAAACTCTTTCTTGATTTTAGCTACAACCGAAGCAGCATCACTCAACCAATAAACAAAATAGGTTTCAGGTAGCATGTAGCTGAACAAATGCAGCGTATCTGTGCCAAGCGACCGGGCCAGGGAATCGTTGGTGACTGCAGCCAGGAAATCTGCTTCGTCAAAGTACATCTGGGCCGCAAGGGCAGTCGCGGCACGCTCGGGCGTAGAACCCGGCGGAATCATCATCCGCACGGGAGACTGCAGGCCTTTGCGGATTTTGTCGAGCATGTCGTAGTTGGAGGCACCGCTTTCAAATTCGTAGTTGCCGGGTTTAACCTGTTCTTTCCATCCGGTCAGGCTTGCTACCGTGCCCAGGGTACCGCGGCGATTCAGGATGCCGTTCACTTCGAGGGAGTCCATCACAACTTCGAAATCAGTACCGGGAGGTATTTTAACGGCGCGTACCTCGTCGTACGCCTGGGTATTTTCTCCGTAGACCATCCAGTAGCCAACACCGCCGGCCATGGCTCCAAACAGCAGCAACGCTGCCCCCGTTATAAGCAATCCTTTACGCATCCTGTTTCTGTTTGTCATCCTGCCGGCCGGAGTATGCCTCACGGATTCGGCTTGTCCTTCTGATAATGTTGTCTTTCTACGGCACGTGTCTCGTCAATGATACGTTCAAACAAGCGCCGTACCGCTTCGTCTGACAAGGGCCCTTCATTGTGCCGCTGTACATTGTCGAGCACTTTCTTCTCACGCGTGGGGTCGTATACCGGTGCACTACTTCCCTTTTTAATGTGACCGATGACATTTGCGCATACCACGCGCTCATTCAGCAAGCGTATGATGGCGCGATCCAACGCATCAATACACACCCTGAAGGGCGGCAAATCATCCATCGAGGGATTTTCAGGCACGTCGGGCAGCCCCGCCTGGAGCGGTGCCAGCATCGTCTTCACCGTTTCAATGAGCATGTGGTTACTACTGATCGATTAGCTAAATTTTAAGGCTTGGATTGGCCGTAAGCGTAAGGGGACTCGTCAAACCACTTTTATACTTAAAATACCCGGTGATGGCAATCATTGCCGCATTGTCGGTGCAAAAGCGAAGGGGCGGGATGTACAGATTGAAGTCTTCTGCTGCGCCCAGCGCCTGCAATGCCTGACGCAGGCCCTGGTTGGCAGAAACGCCACCAACCAGCGCAACTTCTTTTATGCCCGTACGCCGTACCGCGCGTTTCACCACCCGGACCAGCATATCAACAACAGCCTGCTGAAACGCCGCACAAATGTCGTTTATGTGCTGCGCAACGTGCGCCGTGCGCTCCGCTTCATCAAATTGATTGAGGTAGTAGAGCACAGCTGTTTTAAGGCCGCTAAAAGAAAACTCGTACCCCGGCAAACTGGAACGCGGAAACGCATGAAAATCTGCATCGCCCTGTTGGGCCAATTTGTCGATTTTTGGACCACCGGGATAGCCAAGCCCCAGCAACTTGGCAACTTTGTCGAATGCCTCGCCGGCAGCGTCATCACGCGTACTGCCGAGTACTTCCTGTTGAAACCCTTCGCGGACAAGCACAACTTGTGTATGTCCACCCGAAACAACGAGGCAAAGATAGGGAAACGCCGGCTTCTTTTGGTCAAGAAACACAGAATATATATGTCCTTCGAGGTGATTGACACCAACAAGGGGCGTATCTAATCCAAGCGACAGCGCCTTGGCAAAACTCAACCCAACCAACAGGGAGCCAGCCAACCCTGGGCCATAGGTAACCGCAATGGCATCCAGCTCTGTTTTATCTACCCCGCTCTCAGCCAGCGCTTTCTCCACCACTGGCACAACCAACCGTTGGTGATCCCGCGACGCCAATTCAGGCACCACACCACCATACTGTTCATGCACCACCTGCGAAGAAATCACACTGGCCAC
>JBCCIM010000090.1 GCA_039111535.1 Bacteroidota bacterium
GAAAAGATATTCAAAAAAAGCTCCAAACATTACCTCCAGCATGCAAAATTCTGGAGATGCCCTTTTCGATTATTTCTCAAAACGAATCGTAGGTAAACCTGTTCCGATTCGTTCTCAACCCCAATCTCGGCTAACCAAACAAACAACCTTGGCGCAAACACCAAATACTGAGCACACAGCTAGAAACACCACAGTTACCCAGGAAATCATCAAATCATGGCCCAAAGCGGAGTTGCACTGTCATCTCGACGGCTCCTTGCGACTCAGCACCATGCTCGAAGAGGCCAAAAAGCAAGGCAAGCTCAGCATTCTGCCGGCGGACAGTGTTGAAGGGTTGCAGCGCATCTTAAAAGAAATAGACGCATCAGACACGCTTGAGGCCTACCTCTCCTGGTTTAAGTACTCAATTCCCATCATGCAGTCTCGCGAATCTCTGCGGCGTATTGCCTACGAACTGGCAGAAGACAACGCGGCCGAGAATGTACGCTACCTTGAGGTTCGTTTTGCCCCTATCCTGCATAGGGAAGAAGGGCTAACGCTTGAAGCCGTGATGGATGCCGTGCTCGATGGGCTAAAACAGGCCGAGAAAGACTTTGGCATGACCACATCGGTTATTATCTGCGGGCTCCGCGACCGGTTTGAAAGTGCGTCTTTTCGACAGGCAGAATTGGCTGTGGAGTACAAAAACAAAGGCGTTGCAGCGTTTGACCTCGCCGGCGGTGAAGCCGGCAACCCGTCCACCGATCACCTTAGTGCGTTTTACTACGCCCGCAACAACCTTCTCAACCTCACCATTCACGCCGGCGAATCGTGGGGCCCCGACTCCATCCGGCAGGCCCTCTTCTTTTGCGGCGCCCACCGGATTGGCCACGGCACGTCGCTGCACCAGGACCCCGAACTGGTCAAATACATGGTCGACCGGCAGATTCCACTGGAAATTTGCCCAACCAGCAACGTGCAAACCAAAGTTGTAGAGAGTTACGCGGCACATCCGCTTAAAATGTATGTTGATGCGGGTATTCCAGTGACCATCAACACAGACAACCGGCTTTTCAGCCGCACGACCGTCACAGAAGAGCTGTGGCATGTTTACGATAAATGCGGCATTTCACAGGCGCAGCTGCGGGAAATTGTCCTGAACGGATTTCGCTACAGCTTCTTGCCCTGGGCAGCGCGTCAGGAGATGCTGGCAGCTGCCATCGATGCATTTCCGCTACCAGCTACACCGAACACGCCTGTCTGGTAGTACTTGGTTAATTCTCAATTGATTAGGGTGCCCCGGCCGGTGTAACGAAAACTTGTCTGGAGTGAAGCGGTATCTTTCCTCCATTTTGCTACGTTTTTAATCCAGTCCTGTATTGATGAACAAGGTTGTACGGTCTACAGATAGTTTGTTGGGAGAGGTAACGCTGCCGGCAGACAAATCCATCGCCATTCGCTCTGCGCTCATGGCGGCACTCAGCAACGGCACGTCACAAATAGTCAACTTCCCAAACTCCGCGGATCCGCAATCAGCCTTGTCTTGCCTCCGGCAACTCGGCGTTTCGATTGAAGAAGATGAAGACGGCATCCTGGTTGTGGAAGGGGTTGGGTTAAACGGACTCAAACCCGCCGATGGCCCCATCGATTGCGGCAATTCGGGCACAACGATGCGCCTGATCAGCGGTATTCTGGCTGGACAAGATTTTGACAGTGTTTTGACGGGGGATGCCTCGCTCAACAGCCGGCCGATGAAACGCATAGCAGATCCCCTCCGCGATATGGGTGCTTCGCTCACATTAACAGAGGGCCTCCCCCCTATTCACATCAAAGGCGGCGTACCCCTCAAAGGTATTTCTTACAAATTGCCGATGGCATCCGCCCAGGTAAAATCGTGCGTACTGCTTGCGGGGCTTTATGCAGATGGAGAAACCACGGTGATCGAGTCGAAGCCTTCGCGGGACCACACGGAGCGTATGCTCGGCCTTGATTCTGTAGAAATGAACGGACTGCGCCATATTTCTGTGGAAAAAGGCCACGTCATTCCCGCCGGCACCTGGGCTGTGCCCCGCGATTTCTCGGCTGCGGCGTTCTTTCTTGTAGCCGGCGCCATTATTCCACATACCGAAATCAAAATCCCGGGCGTGGGCATCAACACTTCGCGTAGCGCACTGCTCGACGTGCTCCGGGCCATGGGGGCAAACATCGTAATGGAAAACGAACGCATCCATGCTGGTGAACCGATAGCTGACCTCACGGTCCGCTCTTCGCGGTTGCACGGTGTCAAAATCAGCGGCGACGTTATCCCTATTCTGATTGATGAAATTCCTGTCCTTGCCATTGCAGCGGCTTTTGCACAGGGCCGCACTGAAATTCGGGAAGCAGAAGAGCTTCGGGTAAAAGAAACCGACCGGATCGACGCCATGGTCAAAAACATGCAACTCATCGGCGCTGATATTGAAGAGTTTGAAGATGGCATGGCCATCACAGGCGGCAAGCAACTAACAGGCGCGACGGTTGAAAGCTACGACGACCACAGGATTGCGATGGCGATGGGCGTTGCCGGCCTGGGTGCCAAAGGAGAGATGTGCATCAAAGACGCTGAATGCGCGAGTATTTCGTTTCCAGATTTCTGGGAGCAGTTGAACGGACTCGTTGTGTGAGTTAGGAGCTAGGAGCTAGGAGTGTTAACGCTTGGTTTCTCGACGTGTTTTGACTTGATATCATGTGCTGGCTGCTCGCCCAGATCCTTCGCGTGGCTCAGGATGACGATGGGGGAAGCAGGCTGCCATCCTCTACTCGGCACTCAACACTCGGCATTCGGCACTCAACATTCGGCACTCAATCCCCAGCACGCTAATTAACGCGACTCGTCTCCCGGAATCCAGCGATGCACCTTCATGTTGATGCGGCCATTGTCGTTGAACGTTACCCCTTCTGATCGCAGGCGTTCTTCCATCAGGTACGGCGTTTCAAAAAGTTGGCTGGCGGTGAGTTCGCCTGCTTTGTTTACCACCCGATGACACGGCAAACCTTTGCCGCCGGCGGCCTTCATGGCCCATCCCACGGTCCTGGCTGCACCTTTTTTACCCAGGAAGGTTGCAATATCACCATACGTCGTCACTTTACCCATTGGGATTTCAGCTACGACATCCCATACTTGCTCAAAGAAATTTCCTTCCTGTGATGCTGCCATAAGAATCACCCTGTTACCGAATGGGTTGTATGTTTTGCTGGCGGATACGCCCCGCGCTGCTGCCGGCGTCGCCACCAAACGTGTAGTTCTGTAGCGCCAGCTTTACCAATTCACTGCCTGGTACCGGGAAATGTACAGGGGTGCCACTGGTGAGGTCACCCCAACCACGGTCGTCGAAATACTCTAAGCCGCTGGATGTGCTCAGCGTCTCCCAGCGTTTCTCGTGTTTCAGTTTGGCCCACAAGCTTGCGGTTTCAAGATGACTCTGCGCATCTTCCGGGCTCCCTACGGTTTCTGATGCCTGTGCTGGCGGCAATTCGCCGTTGACAACCCGCGTGTTGTTGATCAGGTCTACTGCTTGTTGCAAGTCACCACTGGTGTGCAACAGGCCTTCAGCCATCAATAAATCCATTTCAGCCGGCAGCATGTAAACCATCGGGCCCGTGGCATTTGCGTTTACATAATCCAGCCAGCGCCTGTGGTTGTGGGAGGAATAATGGTACGTGCCATGGATAGCGGGAAATGGACCATTGGTGCCCTGGAATTGCGTATACGTACCGTTAACAAAAGGATCTCTTCCGTCTCCGCCCACAATACGTCGATCGCTTGTAAGTACTTCAAAAACCAGGCGCTCCTGCAACGGCGTGTTTTCCCAGGCTTCAAATCCACCCGACTCATCAGCCGGCCCCAACATTTTGTAATCAATGCGCGACCAGGTAGTACCGTTGGAAAAGAACCATTTCACGCAATCCCATTCTTCCGTCTCACCATCACTGACCGGTGCAAAAGTATCGGTAATGCCCTCACTGATGTGTGACATGATAGCCGGCCAGTTGGCGGCCGCCCGTTCAGCAGGCGTGCGGGCAACCTGCGCCATCCATTGCGCGATAAACGAATGACCAAGCGCAGCAAGATCATTGTTGTCCATATCAAGCCCAAATACCCAGTCATCAGTTGCGCTTATGACAAACGCCCCGTCATTGGCCGTAAGCAGGGCTTCTTCCATTTGTGCTATGGCGGCCGTCATTACCTCTGTGTAAGGCAGCAAAGGCAGGTCGATATCTCCCCGGGCTACGGCTTCCAGGTCGATGGTCTCATCCACAACAAACGCCTGGTCGAAAATGAGCGCAAGGTAGGCGTGCGCCCAGGCGCGGTTAAACTGCGCAAAGGCGCGCAGGCGGTGGGCATTCTGGTTGGCGGTTACCTCACCGGCTGTTTCAAGGACTGCGAGTTGCCGCAACACGTCGTTGGCATTCGCAATCACAGCGTACGACCCAAACCAAGGCCGCTCGATAGAGGTCCGCCAATTGTACGCCGGATCGTTATCCCATGCAACGCGCGGCTCAGACGACATATCGCGCATCCCCCAGTTTGACCAGGAAGATGAATTTGCGTCGGCCATGGTTTGTAGCATCATGGCTTCGCCACAGCCCTGCCGTTCCCAGTTTGTGGCAAACAAGGAGGCGCCAAGGGTTTCGATATCATCAAAAGTCAGGGCAATGCGTTCTCCCGGTAGCTGGTTTTCATTTTCTACCGTAAGCTCCTGGCACCCGGCCAGCAATAACAAACCGCAAAGCGCAAATCGTTTAAAATCGATCATAACTAAAACTGAATTTCCAGTTTGGCGGTAAAGGTTCTGTAAGTAGGGTATCCCAGTTGATCATAACGATACAGGGTGGCGTCGGCGCCTACATTGCCGGCGTTACCTACAACCGTACCCACTTCTGGGTCAAATCCTGAATACGTTGATGTCGTCAACAAATTGCGCGCGGTTACCCCAACCGTAAGCCGTTTCAAAAACGTACCCAATACAGTGCTGAGTTGGCGGTAATTAAAGGAGTAGCTCACTGCAATTTCGCGTAGTTTGACAAAGGAGCCATCTTCCACAAAATGCGAGGTGGTTTGACCAAGCTGCGCGTAGTAAGCAGCCGGCTTTTTCAATCGATCAGCCTTGCCGGCCTGATCGAGGTCTGCTCCGCGTTCCGACTGATAGAGGAGGTACCGGGTGTAGTTGAACACATCGCCACCAATCTGCGCATTCCACAGCATCCGCGCTTTCCAGCCACCGTAACGGAAGTTTACCGGTAGCCCAATATTCAGGTCTGGCGTAGTTTTGCCAACAGGCACCCGCGCTTGCCCCGTCTCATCTCCTTCGATAACCGGGATGCCCCATGCATAGCTGGTCCCATCCGCAACTACCGTCGTGCCCCACAAGCTTTTTTCGATGCCCTCCTCGTACGTGTTGCCTGCACCAACGGCCACAACATACCCGTCGTCATTTACATCGAACAGGGTGCTGCTTAAGCCGGCAGGCAGTTCATCCAACGATGTCAGGGCGCGGGTGCCATACAGCGTCCCCAGCGGAGTCCCTTCTTCAAAATAGAATGCCGACAATGGGCCGCCGCTAAAGCCGGGGAAAGATAGTTGTGTCAGTTCCTGGTCCACTTTATCCACCGTGATGCCCAGATCAAGGGATACCTTGCTGCTATGCAGGACAGTGGCCCGCAGATTTGCTTCCCATACATTGCTTTCCAGGGTGCCGGCATTCTGCCATTGTCCTTCTACGTTGAAGAAACCCGGCAGCGGGACAAAAAACAGCAAGTCTTCTGTTTTGCGGTCTTCGTAAATCACCTGCAATGAAACGCGATCAGAGATCGACACATCGAGTCCAAGCTCCAGCCCGGTTGTACGTTCAGGACGCAGGGCTCTATTGCCGAGCCGGCTGCCCAGGATAACAGCACCTTGCTCACGAAACAGTGGATACTGTGCATCAAAGCGGGGTCTGCCACCTGCAGTGCCATAGCCGGCAAACAACTTAAATATGTTAAATTGAAACGCACCGCCGACCCTGTAATATTGTTGCCACCGCTCTTCTGCACCAAAAAGGGAGTTGCCTTCTTGCACAAACATGCCTTCAAGCAATACGCTGTTTTTGTAAGACACCCCGGCAGCGGCTATCCAGACATCTGCCAGAATTTTTCCACGCGTTTCACCGGAAAACTCATTTTCGATATCAACCCCAATAATACCTGGCTCGGTAATACCGGAGAAGGTTAACAGTCCATCCGTGCCTTCGTGCCTGTATCCGAGCCGGCCATTCATGACCCATGGGCCAGAATACAGGTCAAAGAAAGCATCAGCTTCGTAGAGCAGGGTTTCAGTTTCTAGCTTGCGGCGATAGTCTGCAGCACCAGGTGAAAAGTCGGTCGAGGCAAAAACAAAATTGCTGGCGATCACCTCTCGCTGATCTTGCTCGGCCCTGTCATACGCAGCTGAGGCCTCTAGTTTGAGCCAGCTCGTGGGCGCATACGTACCGGCTATGCGGCCAAGAATGCGCGTGCGGTCAGTTGAGAATTCCGTGTTGTCGAAAATGTAGAACGGGTTGTTAAACTGCGCGAGCGCATCGGCCTCAGCCAGCGGGCTACCCGTTGCATTTGTAGCACGCAAATCGGTGACTGGTGTTGAGAGAATTGCTCCCCCGATAGGGTTGAAGCCCGTAGCAGTAAGTGTTGCCGAATTGCCAAGCGGCGACATTGTTGGTGCATCGTTAGAGGAAATCCCAAAACTGCCAGCTCCGGAAAAGGATAAATTGCGGAGTACGCGGTGATCGACATTTACCCGTGCTGCTTGCCGGTTAAATCCTTTCCAGGGTTGAATGATGCCGGCGTCACTCAGGTTGGTAAACGAACCGTGGTAGTTGGTCTTTGCATTATTACCGCTTACTGCAATGTAGTTCGTGTAGCCAATGCCACGCTTAAAAAACTGATCAGCCGCATTGAAGGTGGTGCCAGGGAAAGGATTGTCATAAAAAGAAACGCCATTGATGCCATTGTCGATGACCGTCCCATTGCCATAAGGCACGGCATTGCCATCGTTGTCTACAAATCCGCCTTCAGGAGAAAGTCGCAGGTTATGTGACTGGTTGATGGGTACGCTTCCAGACAGATTGTTAAGACCAATTTCGTTGCGCAAGGTCACGCGCATCCCGTTGAGTGGAACGTTTTGTCGGCCGCGTTGCGTTTCTATCAGCACAACACCAGACTGCCCGCGGGAGCCGTATTCTGTTGCGCCGGCAATGCCTTTGATTACCTCTACAGAGGCGATATCGATTGCATCAAGGTCGACCTGATCAGCACTGAGGTAAACACCATCAACAATAAACAGGGGCTGGTTGCTGCCTGTGACTGAAGTGGTGCCGCGCAACCGCAAGGACCATGCATCGCCGGGAGTACCTGAGTTTTTGAGGGCTGAAACGCCAGCGATTTTGCCCTGTAACGATGATACTGGTGATTCACCCGGGACTTGCGCAAACGCATTATCGCCAAGCCGTGAAGCAGAAAATGCCTTGTTTAACGGCTGTCTAAAAGGAGAGACGAAAACTCTCAGTCCCACATTCCATAGTTCAGGGTTATACTCCAGCAAAAAGTCATGGCTCTGGACACCCCGCTCAAGCACAATCATTTTCGAGGCCGGCAACATGCCGACTATATACACCTTTAGCTCCAGCTCCTGCCCTGTTGCAAGCCGGCCCGGTATCGAAAGCTCGTACTGCCCATTTAGATCAGTTGAGGCGCCATAGAGCAGTGCCTCAGCAATAACACTTACCCCGGGCATCGGGACGCCATTTTCGTCCACCACGGTTCCATTCACAATTGCACGCTGTGCGTTTGCAAGACCAGGCATCATTGCCAGGCAAAACATCACACATGCCAACACCAGTTTCATCGTTGATACACGGGGGTTTGAATTTCGGGAGCAGATAAAACCATGCTTGCCAGATTTGCAACCAGAGCTGTACGAATCCAGCTAAATTGGGACATCGCCCAGGGAAACCGTCGGCGGTTACAAACAAAAAAGAGGTCTCCTAAAAAGGAGACCTCTACGATACAATCAAATTTTGATTGATGCTAATATTACGGCAACTAATTCAAAAAAGCCTTACTGGTTACCCAGGATTACAGGCAGGCCGCTTTCGCCACCACCTACAATCACAGTTTTAGTGTTAGACGAGTTAGCCAACTCCTGGGTAGCTTCGATCCCTTTGAACCGGAGAAACTCAGGCGAAAGGCTTTCAGTGATAATCCGCTGGTACTCAGCCTGACCCGTCGCTTCAATTTGTTTACGAACAGCTTCAAGGCTGTCTTTTTGAAGCGTAAAGTAGTACCGTTCAACAGCCTGCTCTTCTGTAAGCTTTTCTTCGATCGCGCTCTGGATCTGCTCTGGCAGCCCAATGTTACGGATCAAAATGGCTTCGACTTTCACAAACTGTGATTCGACGCTCTGCTTAACCCGGTTGATCATCTGCTGCTGAAGCTCGGTTCTACGCGAGGCATACAGTTCTTCAGGCGTATACTGGCCTACAATTTCGCGGGCCGCACTACGCATCTCAGGCTGTACGAGTTTTTCGTAGTAGCCAATACCATAAGTGGTATGCAGCTCAGGCAGGCGCTCGGCATCAGGGCGCCAGCGAACGGACACGTCCATGCTGATTGAGAGTCCTTCAGACGAGAGCGCTGTAATTGGCTCAAGTTCTTCCTGAACGCGCACATCATACTTGATCAGGTTAACCCACGGTGGATGGATGTTTAGCCCTTCACCGTATGTTTCCTCCAGATCAGTACCAGAGAGCACACTGTATTTGACGCCGGCCTGTCCGGAGCCAATCGTCGTGGTCATACATCCGCCGGCAACAGCTGCGATGATAATAAATAACACCAATCCAAATACCATTCTGGATGCTGCCTGTGTAAGATTGGGATAATTATTCGCCATAGCGTTTTAATAAACGTCGTAAGTTGAAACGTGGCGCCAGTCTAAAACTGGCAAGGGCAATGTCTGCGCTACACTGCACATGCGCATCGGCACGCAACGTGAGCTACAGGGCATCTGGCCTTTCTGTATCTGGCCATCCTCGTCTACACTTTTTTGCCCATAAAGGTTCAAATCGGTCGATTTTCGTTAATAAATCAGTAGATACCACTACATCGCCCCCCACGACAACAACCACACGGCAAGCAACAAGGCGTCAAGCAAATCGTTAGACGGGGCACTCCTTTCAAGGTAACCTTCATCAAGTCAGATCAAATTGTTACAGCAAGAATCACAGCAAGAATCACAGCAAGCATTGCTGCACCTCCTGAACAAAGCGCTGGGGCCCGGCCGTGTACAACAAAATGTTCATCTCGCGCCTTTTACAACGTTCAAAATAGGCGGGCCTGCAGACTTCTATGTTGAAGCGCACTCCGCAGATGAACTCTATGAGATCCTGCTACTGGCGCAGACACACAGCATGCCCTACTTTCTCCTGGGCCTGGGGGCAAACATCCTGATTGGCGACGGCGGCTTTCGCGGTCTGGTGGTACACAACAAAGCCCGTGGCATTAAAATCGATCATGAAAAGCAGCAGCTATATGCAGAAAGCGGGGCCATTGTATTCCCAGACCTGATCGAAGCCGCCGTTTCAGCCGGCCTGTCCGGGCTTGAGCACTACGTTGGCATTCCTTCCACTGTTGGCGGTGCCCTGTGGCAAAACCTGCACTTCCTCTCTCCCCCGCCAGAACGGGAGCGCACCATGTTTATCGAAGAGGTGGTACACAGCGCAGACTTGCTCCTGGAGTCTGGTGAGCGTAAAGAAGTTGACCTGGCGTATTTTGACTTTGGATACGATTACTCTACACTCCATGTAAAAGAGGACAAAGTGCTGGCGGCTACCTTCCAGTTGGAAGCGGGTGATGAGGCTGTAATGCGCAGCATCATGGCCGCAAACCTGCAATGGCGCCACGAGCGGCACCCGCCACTGGATACAGAGCCCAGCGCAGGCTCTATCTTCAAGAAAATCGAAGGCATCGGCGCCGGCCGGCTTATCGACCAATGTGGTCTCAAAGGCACCCGCATCGGAGGAATCGAAGTGACGCACCGGCACGCAAATATTTTAATAAATCGCGGCGGTGGTCTGGCAGCCGACGTCCGCGCAATGATCTCACACGTACAGGAGGTTGTACAGAAAGATACTGGTTACCTTCTCGAACCCGAAATCCTGTTCGTCGGCGACTTTGGGTAAACTGGTTTAAGGTTGAAAGTTTTTTACCTTAGACCAGCAACTTTAAACCTTCAACTTTAAACTTTAAACCAACATGACGGATTGGTTTTACGGCGCCTGGGCGGTCTTTGAAAAGGACGTGCGGCTTGAGTTTCGCAACAAGTATGCGATCAATGCGCTGTTGATGTTTGTGTTGGGGGCTATGCCGCTGGTGCTCTTCGCCATGGGCCAGGAAAATATCGGAATCCGCGAACAGGCTGCGCTTTTGTGGTTGATTATCCTTTTTGCTGGCGCGGTGGGGCTTGGCCGTGCATTTATCGGCGAAGAAGAGCGGGGCACGGTACTTATATTGCAGCTTAACACCCGGCCCAGCATGGTGTATGCCGGCAAGTTGATCTTCAATTTCCTGCTGATATTCAGCGTAAATGTCGTTGCCCTCGTTGCGTTCATCATTTTCCTGCAGCTCTCCGTTCAGATTTGGGGGCTTTTGCTTCTCACGCTGGCACTTGGTGCAATCGGACTCGCCGGCGCAACAACACTGTTGGCGGCTCTCATCGCGCGATCCTCAAACCAGAGCGCCGTTTTGCCCGTTTTGCTCTTCCCTTTGCTTATTCCCCTGCTCGTATCTGTGGTTCACGCAACCCGGAGCGCACTTATTGAACATCTGGGCTGGGATGCCGCGATAAATGACCTGATGGTTCTCACCGGGTTTGCCGGTGTAACGATTACTGCATCGGTGCTTCTGTTCGATTACGTATGGAATGACTAAACGGGGTCAACCGCTAGAGCCTGTTGTTGTATTGGAGAATCAATAAGTTTTCGCCGCCGGCAGTAAAGTTCAAGGTATCTTCAAAACAACTGGTCTACACATGCCTTAAAGCTATACAGGAAGCACCCAACCCCTGTATTTCTGCACCACAACCCCTTTTCTTCACCCAACCATGTTAATGACCCAAAAACAGTACAAGCGCTACAAAAAAATACTGATTGGTGTTGTCGCGTGGCTTACACTGGTTATTCTTGGTGGTTTTCTCCTCGATATTCCCAAAATGAATATCCTCGAGCATACCGCACGTAACCTGTATTTCCATGTGCCGATGTGGTTTACCATGCTCGCCGCAGCTTTTGTGTCGGGATACCATTCTTACAAGAACGTCCGCACCAATAAACTGATACACGACATCCGCGCTTCCGAAGCAGCCAGCCTGGCTGTACTCTTTGGCATTCTTGGCCTCATCACGGGCAGCGTATGGGCCCGATACACCTGGTACGTAGGCACGCCCAAGTGGTGGAGCTTTGACCCCAAACAAACCATGGCTGCCATTGGGGTACTGATCTATGGGGCTTATTTTGTCCTGCGATCAACCATTGATGACCCGAACAAAAAAGCACGCATTTCGGCAGTGTACAACCTGTTTGCAACGTCAACATTGCCTTTTCTGCTATACGTACTGCCACGTCAATTTGAAAGCCTGCACCCAGGTGCGGATGGCAACCCAGCGTTTAGCGAAATTACAGCCCCGGTCATGCGCATGGTGTTTTACCCGGCCGTGATCGGATTCATTGGATTATTTTGGATAATCTACACACAACGCGTCCGTCTAAAGGTGCTGAAGCAACGAACGTCCATCGACTGGGACCTGTAATTACAGCCGGCTAATTACTTGCAACCCTGCGCCCCTATTTGCCTAGTGCTAAATTAACATGATCATTTACCCGATACTCGACACAATACAGCAAGAAGAACCCCAGGAAGCCCCTCAAGACGGCGAAGCTACAGCATATGATAGCACCTGGGCCACTGCACAGATTCCGGAACAGGGACCTGTGGGCACAGAGAAAGTGATGCTCCAGGAAGACAAACTTTTTGTTGTCCTGGCCGTCGTCCTGATTATCTGGGCCGGCATTGCCTACTACCTGTTCAAAACCGAACGCCAGCTCCTCGCGCTCGAGAAATCGCTTGCGGAACGAAGCCCTGCATCGGGCATTGCAGAAAGTATCGAAGACTGAATCAGCCTGACATCATGAAGTCTAAAAACATTATCGGTATCGCCTTTATCATCGGGTTTATCACGCTCGCATTTATCAACTTTGGCGCCTCTGTTGGCGGCTATATGGACTTCGAGGAAGCCAAAGCAACCGGAGCCAAAGCGCACGTTGTTGGAAAATGGCTTTCAGAAAAACCTGTCGCCTACGACAACCAGCAAAACATCTTCAGTTTTTACATGGAAGATGAGAATGGCGTAGAGCGCAAAGTACACTACCTCAACCCAAAGCCGGCCAACTTCGAAGATGCTGAAAAGCTCGTCATCGAAGGCAGTATGAAAGGTGACGTGTTTGTTGCAGATTATATTCTGGTCAAATGTCCATCTAAATACAACGAAACGAACGTCATGGGCGAACAGGATCCAATGTCGTCCTAACCGATCCTCTGAACAGCCCTGGCCCCTCCCCAGATGCTTAAAACTGCAATTGCGGTTCTCCTGCTTGCTTTGTTTACCCCCATGTTGGCAATGAGCCAGGATTCGCCGGCAAATTTGTTACCTGAATGCCCAGACACACCCAATTGTGTGCGTGCATCATACCCCTTCAAGTTACTCCCTTCTGAGCTTGCAGATCACGTTATGGCGGTTTTTAAGGATATGGACGCACAATCCATTGACATAGGCAACGTGGATAGCCACGAAATTATGGCTGTGTTCAAAATTATGGGGTTTCTGGATGATGTCCACGTTATGATCTCCGCGGATCAGGAAGGGTCGCTGTTGCATATCCGTAGCGCAAGCCGGGTTGGTAAAAGCGATCTGGGCGTTAACAAGCGCAGGGTCAAGAAAATCCTCAAGAAGCTGGAAGCTGCAATCAACAGCTAAGGACGCAGTGCTGGAACTGAGGTGTCTAGCTTCAGGTCTTGCAATTCACCGTTACACGGTCCCCATCGATTACAAAAGCCAGGTCGGCAAAGCGCTCGACCACCACATCCGCCTCTCCCAACGCCGCTTTTGTATTTGTTGTCGCTACAGCAATCACCTGTGCGCCAGCTGCTTTTCCGGCCTTGATGCCGGCAAGCGAGTCTTCGATAACCACACAGTCTTCTGGTGCAAACCCAAGCTGCATTGCTGCCTTTTGATAGGGCTCAGGGGCCGGCTTGCCATGCACCACGTCATCATACGTCACCAGTACATCAGGTTTGGGTAACCCTAAATAGGCAAGCTGACTCAACACCATTTTCCGGAAAGAACTCGTTGCAATAGCCCACAAATGCCGGGGTAACGTTGGCAACAAGGCAGCCACCCCATCATGCGCAATCAACCCATCCAATCCTCCTACACACAAAGCCTTGAACTGCTCAGCTTCATGCACAGCGTCCAAATGAGGGGCAACAATACCGATGGTTTGGACAGGTGGAATCCCATGATGTACCGACATAATATGTGAAACAGAGACGCCATGCCCTTCGGCCCAACGCCGCCAATGCAACTCGTAAACAGGCTCTGAATCGATCAGTATGCCATCAAAATCAAACAAAATGGCGTTTGCATGTATTTGGCGGGTTGGAGTCTGCATCAGATTCGGTTTTGAGGTCAAATATAGATAAATGTTGCAATCAGGAAATAGATAGCCAACCCGATAATGTCGTTGCTGGTGGTGATAAATGGGCCCGTCGCAATTGCAGGGTCGATACCGCTGCGGTGGAGGAGCAAAGGCACCGTCGTGCCGATCACCGTTGCGAGGATAATTACGGCGAGCAGGGAGAGTCCAGCTGTGAGGGCCAGCAGCATTGGATCTGATATTACCGCTGCAACGCGATCAGAAACCATGGGCAAAGCGATGATGGCCAGTGCAAGCACCAGGGCGAGCGCCACGCCATTGATCATGGCTACGGCCGTTTCTTTGCCAAGCCGGCTGAAAATATCTGTGGTCCACAACTCACCCGAAGCAAGGCCCTGGACAATGATTGCTGAGCTCTGAATGCCCACGTTGCCTGCAGTTGCCATCATAATAGGGATAAATGCCGCCAGCACAACTGCTTTGTCGAGGGCCTCTTCAAAACCACCGATCACAAAACCAGACAGGCCGGCGCCCACCAATCCGACCAGCAACCAGGGCAGCCGGCCACGGGTGATGCTCAATACAGAGTCCGTTGGATCTTCCCCGCCCGTTACCCCACTCATCAGTTGAATGTCCTCTTCCGCCTCTTCACGGATTACGTCCACAACATCATCAATTGTGATGCGCCCTACCAGCACCTGTTCATCGTCGAGCACGGGCAAAGCGACAAGGTCATACCGCTCCATCACACGGGCCACTTCCTCCTGGTCAAGGTTCACATGTACCGACACAAAGTCGGTTTTCATAATTTCAGTTACTTTGCGGTGGGCAGCAGAGAGGAGTAATTTCTTAAGCGTAATAAAGCCTTCGAGCCGGCCTTTCGGGTCCACCACGTATACAACATAAATCTGCTCCATCTCCTCTGCTTCGCGCCGCACCTCCTCTGTCACCTCATGTACGGTCCACTCACTTTGTACGGACACGTACTCGCGGGCCATGAGGCCGCCGGCCGACTCTTCGTCATACGCCAGCAATTCGCGTACATCTTCTTCGTCTTCCAGTTGCGGCAACACCTTCTGCACCAGATCCTCGGGCAGCTCGCCCACAACATCGGTTGCGTCATCGCTTTCGAGTTCATCGAGTAGCGCGGTAATCCGACTGGGTAGCTCAGCTTCGAGGAGTCCATTCCTGATTGTACTGTCGAGCTCAGGTAACACGTCTCCTGCCTGCTCGATCGGGAGCCATTCAAAGAGCTTTTGCGCCGGCTCAGAAGGCAGGTGGCTGATCAGAATCGCCATGTCGGCCGGATGCAGGTCAGCAACCAGGTTCAGCACCATCGCTTGCTGTCCGGACGCAAGCAAGGACTCGATGTCGTCTACCAGCTCGGCATCAACATCGAGCACGCCATCTGCGTAGTCGCTGTCGTCTTTATAGGTTGACTTTGCCATCGTGATACCGATTGGGGAATGCGGTTCTGGAGGTACATGCCGGGCCATCGCGTATCCGCAAAAGATACAATGGGCGGCTATAAGTTGTTATGCCCGTAGTTGCTGCGCCAGCAAGGCAAACTCACTGGGAGAAAGTTCTTCTGCGCGTTTTTTTCGCCAGGCTTCCGGCACTTCGCCATTGCAGGATGCGGCCAACTGGCCCAGGCTGTTTCGCAGGGTTTTACGCCGCTGGTTAAATGCAGCACGAACAACCTTGCGCAACCAGACGGCATCTGTACCGGGCAATATTTCGGGGTCCTTGTCGAAGACCAGACGAACAACTGCACTTTCTACATCAGGTTTCGGGTAGAACACGTTTCGAGACACCCTGAATGCGAGATGGGGCGTTGTCAGTTGTTGGACGGCCACACTCAGGATACCGTACGCTTTTGTACGCGGATGGGCCACGAGCCGCTCTGCTACTTCGCGTTGCATCATCATCACAGCTTCTGCGATGTGTTCGTGTGCATCAAGCAAACTGAACACCACCTGGCTCGTCACATAGTACGGCAAGTTGCCGATGACGTGTATTTTTTCTCCCGCAGCTGCTGCATGCGTTGCCCAGTCATATTTTACCACGTCGGCATGGTGCACCGGGATGGCGGGCATGGATTCCTTCAGGTGGGCAATGGCGCGTTCATCAATTTCTACGGCTTCCAATTTGGGGTAACGCGCCGCGAGGTGCCCTGTTAGTGCGCCGGTACCGGGTCCGATTTCTACAACACAATCATTTTCCTCAGCTTCGAGCAGGTCGATGATTTTATCCCTGATGTTCGCATCGCGGAGAAAGTGTTGTCCTAGACTCTTTTTGGGTGCAATGCTCAAGGTAAAAAGGGGAATAACGTGGAAAACAAGTACGCGCTGAAAAAGGCAAAACCTGTTAACGCATTTTCTTACGTCTGTTACGCACGTAGTCTTCGAACAGGAATTCGCCCAGGCTATCAAGACTTGCAAAATACGCCCGCCCCTGGTTTGCCAGTGTTAATTCTCTGACAAAGTGTTGCAACAGTGGGTCACGGGCAATCATAAAGGTGGTGATAGACACGCCTTCACGCCGGCAAATCACGGCTTCATCCAGCACTTTATTTACAATGCGCCGATCCAGTCCAAAAGCATTGCGGTACATGCGACCGTTTTCAAAATGGCAGCTCGGCTTGCCATCTGTAATCATAAAGATCTGCTTGTTGCGGTTTTTGCGGCGGCGCAAGATATCCCGTGCACGCTGCAAGCCGGCCCGCGTATTGGTGTAATACGGACCCACGTTCAGATAAGGCAGGTCCTTTATCGATACTTCCCACGCTTCATTGCCAAAAGCAACAATATCGAGAGAGTCTTTAGGATAGCGGGTCAGAATCAATTCAGACAACGCCATGGCGGTCTTTCTTGCCGGCGTGATGCGATCTTCACCGTAAAGGATCATCGAATGGGAAAGGTCGATCATCAACACGGTAGCCATGTTTGTGCGATAGTCGGTCTCATAGACCTGAAAATCGTCTTCAGCCAGATTCCAGTCGCCGGCACCAGAGCGGCGAAACGAGTTAGAAAGCGTGCTCGTTACGTCGAGCAAGCTTACATCATCCCCAAACTTCCAGTTTCTGGTTTCAGGAAGGCGTTCATCTCCTTTGCCTATAAACGGCGTTTTGTGGTCGCCACGGCCGGCTTTGCGGAGTTGTTTGAACACTTCTTCCAGCGAACGTGAACGGATCGTCCGTTCGGTCCGCGCAGTAATTTTGATGGTGCCGTCCTGGTCTTCCTGCAGGTAGCCCCGCTTTTTTAGTTCTTCGATGAAATCACCCATTCCCATCGACTCATCGGTGAGGCCGTACTTGTTGTCGAGTTGGGTCATCCAGTTCAGCGCCTCGCTTGCATCTCCTGCAGTATGCTGCAGCAATTGCTGGAATACATCAAATAGCCGGTCAAAGGTAGACATGCCGGCGCCATGCTTTTGATCATCCCATTTTGTAAATCGGAATTCCATGATATTCGGCGCTGATGCTAAAAATTGGATCCCCGGGGTGTACGCGCACGGGCATCGTGCAAGCGAACAGGAGGCTATCCCCGATACGGATTGGCGAGAAAACGTTTGGCCCGACCGTGGGCGCCTGACCAATCGTCTAGCTCAAGTACGTTGTTATAATAGCGTGTTGCAAGCTCCCGCTCGCCTTTGGCGTCGTATACCATACCCAGCCGCAAGTACGCAAGTACTTTAAATACTGACGATCCATCACCTTGTTCGGTCAGAGACTCCAGTTGCAGCAAATAGGCCAGCGCTACGTCAAAGCGGTCATACACCATATGGGTGCGGGCCGCATAATAGTAGGCCTGCTCCCCAATTGTTTTGCTGTATCCTGGTGTTTCTGCTTCGTATTTCTGCAGTACATCCTCAAAGATGGGTAAGGCATCGCCCCATCTGCCCCACCTGAAATATACGCGCCCCTCAAACACATGAAAGAATGAGTTTTGCGGATGCGCTTCGCGTAACCATTGCACATGGGCAAGGCTCTGGCGATAGCTCTTCTCGTAGGTATAATAGATCTGCAGCAGGAAATACGCCGCCTCGGTTTTGATAAAGTACCCTTCTTCCATGGTACGTTTGAGGTTTTCGAGGCCCCTGTCTTTATTGCCCTTCTTCATGAAGATAGTAAAGGGCCGTACTGCAGGGTATTCCTGGGGAATTACGACAGAGAAATAGTCATAGATCGCTTTTCCAAAACCAAAATCGGCGTTTTCGTCTTCTCTTTCAGAAATGGCCATCACGTAGTCGAGGGCATTTTTGCCATCCATGGCTGCAGAGAACCATTTGCCCCGGTTAGATTTTAGCCGGCCACTAAACCCAAGCGCTGCCCCCTTAAAGAACATGGCGTCAAAGTCTTTGCGGTTGCGCTTCAACATGCGGTTTGCCCGTTTCACAGCCAAATCCATCTGTTTAAAGAAGGCTTTGTCATGGGTTTCAGACGGCAGGTCGATCATCACATCCCACCAGATATTGAGCCCCTGCAAAAAAGGCCCTACAGGATGTCCGGGATACAGCTCTTCGATGGCATCAAAAGCTTCTGACGCTTTTTCCCGCTCCATATTATACAAGTGATCAAGGCCGAGCTTGCCGAGCTCCTGGACGCGCGGATCATCAAGAATGGAGGGATTGACTTTTGCCTCGTGGGTCGGAAGTGTAGGCGAGAGGCTTAAAAGTCCAATCAGATAAGAAAGGCTTAGCACCAGCAACCGTTGTCCTGCTGATGCAATTATTAACTTCATAGAATGTCAGTAAATATACACCAAGTATACCTGACTATCGACGCTTCTGCTGCAGACAGGTTTCAGCCGGCACCACGGATTTTGGGTGCCGGCCATGAAACCAGTTCACTATCAAATACGGGGTTCTGCGTCTTTATTTCTTGAAATAGCGGCGTGTACCGGTGTAAATCATGCTGACAAAAAGAATTTTGGCCAGATCAACCGGGATAAAGCGCAACCAGCCTTTGTCGATGGATTCCATCCATGTGGTATGGCCGGCGATGTAATGCAATCCGATTACGCCACAGGTAAACATGAGCAGCGAGCCACAGATGATGGACAACGTGCTGCCTGTGAGGGAATTCCATTTGCGAGAGAGTACGCCAATCAGGGCTGCTGCCAGCGGATAGCCAACGAGGTAGCCGGCTGAGGCTGCGGCAACGAGGTATGCCCAGCCAAAACCTTCGCCTGCAAACACTGGAAAAAACATACCGATGGCGAGATAAAGCAGCTGTGAGAGCAAACCGCCACGCCAGCCCAAATACAGACCGCTACCGTACACGGCAGCCGTTTGGAGCGTAAAAGGGATCTCCCAGAAGTAAATCCTGACCTGCGCGCCAAGAATTGTAAGGAGCGAAAAGCCAACAATGCCCAACACCTGTACAAGTGCTGAAGCCTGCTCTTGACGCAGGCCGTCTACTAATGACGTTTTCCGGGCTTCGAGTTGTAAGATGGTTTGCATAGATACTGATATTCTTATGTCTGATTGCTTCCAGGGGAATCGGTGAAGATCGAAGGTTAGTGCTTCACACACTACAAGGTACTAAACCCCATCGGTAAGTTCACGCGTTTCTTCGGGGGTGTAATTGAGCCGAGACGCGAGCCACCGTTCTACGTCCTGAACGTCCATCTGTTTTCTGGCGGCGTATTCGATGATCTGATCCTGCCCTACCAGGCCGGCGTTGAAGTAGGCAGCCTCCGGGTGAGCAAAATAAATCCCACAAACGGAAGCCGCAGGATACATGGCCAGGCTTTCCGTCAGCTTGATGCCTGTTTGTGCGTCCACATCCAGTAGCTGCCAGATGGTTTCTTTTTCCGTGTGGTCAGGACATGCTGGATACCCGGGCGCGGGGCGGATGCCCTGGTAGTGCTCCCGAATTAGCGCGTCTTTATCGAGCAACGGGCCGTCTGCGTATCCCCAGTAGGTGTGCCGTACCTGTTCATGCAACCATTCGGCCAGGGCTTCTGCCAGGCGATCCGCAAGTGCTTTGACCATGATAAGGTTATAATCATCGTGGTCCGCTTCAAACCGGGCAATCATTTTCTCGATGCCCAATCCTGCAGTGACGGCAAACATGCCAACGTGATCAGCCACGCCGGCGTCTCGCGGTGCTATGTAGTCGGCCAGCGACTTGTTGTGTTTCCCCCGCCCTTTCTGGGCCTGCTGGCGCAGCATGTGCAGTTTAGCTTCAACGGAAGCGCGCGTTTCATCGGTGTAAATCTCTATATCGTCCTGTACGCTGTTCGCGGGGAAGAGCCCAATTACAGCGCGGGCGCCCAGTTTCTTCTCGGCGATGATTTCATCCAGCAACCTGTTGGCATCGTCGTAGACGCGCCGGGCCTCGGGGCCAATTTGCGGATGCTCCAGCAACCGGGGAAACTTGCCTTTTAATTCCCATACAGAGAAAAAGGGCGTCCAGTCGATATACGGCCGGAGCGTTTCAATTGAAATATCATCCAGCACATGCACACCCGGCTGCTCAGGCGCCGGCACGCCGGCATCTTGCCAGACAAAGCCATTGCCTCGCGCTTCTTCCAACGACAGATACGTTGTTTTACGTGACCGCACTGCATGCTGATCGCGTATCTGGCTGTATTCCTCTTTAACTGCAGCAACGAAGTTGTCCGCTTCTTCCGACATGAGTTCGCTCACCACCTGTACTGACCGCGAAGCATCCAATACATGTACAACCGGTGACTTGTAGTGCTGCTCTATCTTCACTGCGGTATGCAGCCGAGACGTGGTTGCACCGCCGATGAGGAGGGGCAATGTATAGTCCAGGCGCTGCATTTCTTTTGCAACATGAATCATCTCATCGAGCGACGGGGTGATTAGGCCGCTCAGCCCTATTACGTCAACCTGCTCCGCTTTTGCCGTTTCAAGGATTTTATCTGCCGGCACCATTACGCCAAGGTCAATCACCTCATAGTTATTGCAAGAAAGCACAACCCCTACGATGTTCTTCCCAATATCATGCACATCCCCTTTCACGGTAGCCAACAGGATTTTGGAGCGCTGCGACGTGTCATCCTCTCCTTTTGCTGCTTCGATAAAAGGAATGAGGTACGCAACAGCTTTCTTCATCACCCGGGCGCTTTTCACAACCTGGGGCAGAAACATTTTGCCGGCGCCAAAGAGGTCACCAACGGTCTGCATCCCTGCCATCAAAGGGCCTTCGATAATCGACAAAGGTTTGTCATACTGCAGGCGCGCTTCTTCGGTATCTTCTTCGATAAAATCGACAATCCCTTTCACAAGCGCGTGGCGCAGCCGCTCCTCGACCGTATTTTGTCGCCACGCAAGCTGTGTTGTCGGGTCTGCGCCGCGTTTCTGGTGGACTTCCTCAGCCATATTCACGAGGCGCTCTGTGGCCTCCGGGTGCCGATCAAAAAGCACATCTTCTATGGCTTCCAGCAGGTCTTTTGGTATTTCTTCGTAGATCTCCAACTGGCCGGCATTGACAATGCCCATATCCATACCTGCACGCACAGCGTGGTACAGAAACGCCGCGTGCATGGCTTCGCGTATGCGGTTGTTGCCCCGGAAAGAGAATGAAATATTACTCACGCCACCGGAAACGCTGGTAAGCGGCAACTCCTTTTTAATCCATGTCGTCGCCTGTATGAAGTCGTACGCGTACTTGTTGTGTTCAGCTATGCCGGTGGCAACGGCAAAAATGTTTGGGTCAAAAATTATGTCCTGCGGCTTAAAGCCGACTTGCCCTACAAGAATGTCGTATGCCCGGCGGCAGATGGCAATCCGACGCTCAAAGTTATCCGCCTGGCCATCCTCATCAAAGGCCATCACAATCACAGCCGCGCCATATTGTTTGACCTTGCGCGCCTGCTCGATGAACGCTTCTTCTCCTTCTTTCAGGCTGATGGAATTGACAATGCCTTTGCCCTGAATACACTGCAAGCCCGCTTCGATTACCGACCATTTTGAGGAGTCAATCACCACTGGCACTCGCGAGATATCCGGCTCAGAGGCAATCAGGTTGAGGAACAGCTGCATCACGGCTTCAGAATCCAGCAATCCTTCGTCCATGTTGACGTCGATCATCTGCGCCCCATTCTCCACCTGCTGGCGGGCAACAGACAACGCCTCTTCAAACTTCTCTTCCTTGATCAGGCGGGCAAATCGCTTCGAGCCGGTAACGTTGGTGCGCTCACCAATGTTGACAAAGTTGGTATCGGGACGAAGTACCAGGGGCTCGAGCCCGGATAATTGCAAGTATGGCGAGGGCTCAGGGATCTTGCGGGGCTTGATGGATGCTACAGCGTCAGCTATGGCCTTGATGTGCTCGGGGGTTGTCCCACAACAGCCGCCGACCATATTCAGGAATCCTGCTTCTGCATACGCCCCCAGTTGGTCAGCCATAAACGCCGGCGTTTCATCATACCCGCCAAAAGCATTGGGCAGGCCGGCATTTGGATACAAGCTCGTTGGGACAGGTGCAATACCGGAGAGGGCCTCGATATAGGCGCGCATTTGATCAGAGCCCAACGCACAATTCAGCCCAACACTCAAGAGTGACGGCATGTGCGATACAGAAATCCAGAAGGCTTCGGTTGTCTGCCCCGACAGCGTCCGTCCACTCTGATCCACAATCGTACCCGAGATCATCACAGGCAGCGTCGTATTGTGGTTATGGAAATATTCCTGAATGGCGTACAGAGCCGCTTTGCAATTCAGCGTATCAAAAATCGTTTCAACAAGCAGGATGTCTACACCGCCGGCGACGAGGGCAGTTGCTTGCTCATAATAGGCTGCAACGAGTTCTTTGAACGTAGTAGCCCGATAACCCGGTTCGTTGACGCGGGGTGAGATGGATAACGTTTTGCTGGTTGGCCCCATCGCGCCGGCGACAAAGCGGGGTTTGTCGGGTGTCCGGGCCGTCGCGGCGTCTGCAGCACGGCGCGCAATCTGTGCAGCAGCAAAGTTAATGTCGTGCACAAGGTGGGTGGTGTTGTAATCCTCCTGAGAAGCCGAGGTAGCATTGAAGGTATTGGTTTCGATGATATCCGCGCCGGCATCCAGGAATGCATGATGAATGCTTTCAATGATTTCCGGCTGCGTCAACACCAGGAGGTCGTTGTTGCCCTTTAGCGGCGAGCCATGATCTTTAAACTGAATCCCGCGGAAATCGTCTTCGTCCAGTTCGTGTTGCTGAATCATGGTCCCCATGGCACCATCAAGCACAAGAATACGTTCTTGCAGCAAAAGGTTGAGGGTTTGGGCTACATCAGACATACATTTCTGTATTTTAGAAAAGAATAAGGGTATACCTCAATGGCATAGTCCGGGGGGAAAGTTTTACAGCACAAGACCAGATTGGTTTTAGGTGGTAGCGCTGCCTGCGCGCAATTTTAATATTTCAGTGCCCGCAACAACAGCCATGCAACTTATCCAGCGAGGAAGGACATAACCATCGCAGCAAATGCCTGCGGTGCTTCCGCATGGACCCAATGGCCGACATTGGGCAGGTGTTGGATTTGGGCCGCCGGGAAAAGTTGCTGAATCTGCGGGGCATCGTTTTCGGTGATGTAATTCGATCGCCCCCCTTTTACAAACAAAGCCGGCCCTGTAAACTGCTGCGCGGTTTCAACCCCCTCATTGATGCGGGTATAACTGTTATAAATCGCATCCAGGTTCATTTTCCAGCTGTACCGCCCACCACCCTGCGAGGCGAGGTTTTTCAATAAAAACTGTCGCACACCTGCTTCTTTGATGTGCTCCGCCAGGGCGTTGTCTATATCCTGGCGCCCGCTGTAAGCCGGCAAATCGAGGCCTTTCAACGCATTCAAAATGTGCATATGATGGGGAGGATAAGCCCGTGGCGCCATATCAGCCACGATAAGTTTTGAGACCAGTTCAGGATGCTCCAGCGCGAGCCACATCGCAACCTTCCCGCCCATAGAGTGCCCCAAGACATGCGCCTGTCCAAGCTGGTTATCGAGGATAAACTCGCGGACATCCGCAGTCATACTGGCGTAATCGAAGACGGGATTATGGGGCGAGCGGCCGTGGTTGCGCAGGTCGAGTGTATAGACGCTGTACTTCTCCGAGAATACAGAACGACTCAGGGTATGCCAGTTTCCGCTTGCGCCGAGCAAGCCGTGTAAGATGAGAAGTGCCGGCCCTTCGCCGTATGCCTGATGGAATAGCTTCATAGTGGGTTGGTTATCGATTCGCAGCGCTGCGTTGAACCCACTACCTACGTCTGCGATCCCCTGTTAAGCCCGAGAGCGCTATGAACCGCAGAACACCGA
>JBCCIM010000091.1 GCA_039111535.1 Bacteroidota bacterium
GCTGCTGTTACCAGATCGCCATCTGGCCAGGACACGGTAGCCGGGTCACCGGGCAGCGGTGGCAGTTGAAGCGCTGGCAAATCCGCGACGTCTTCAAAGGTCTGATCCGGCGCCATCATCACACACCCAAGTCCCGGACGATTAGCTGCACGCATCGCAGGGCCATTGTCAGTCAACCCAACGCCGACGGCTTGATGCACCACATCCACTGCATAGTCTTCCTTCACAACCGGGCCATATCGCCCTCGGATATAGGCCAGTTCTTGTTCGAAAACCTGATCAACGGTTCGGTCAGACACAAAGATGCCATTACACATCATGAGTGCCTGCACACCGCGCCAGACCATGGTCTTGTTGTGCTGCCAATAATCAAACGATTCTCGTTGCTGCGCATGCACCTCGAGCACACTACTTAAGGGTACAATAAGCAGCAACAGCAGTAAAATAAGACGTTTCATGTTTTTCAATTGGAGTCTCCTGTTAACTGGAGTGCTTCGTGTTTTTTGAACAGCGAGACTTCTGCGTTCTGCACTGCAGCCTGATACATTGCCCAATCGCCGGCAAAGAAGCTATTCACCTCATTGAGTGCGGCAGTCATTGCAGCTTTCGATTGGGCGAGCGCAATGTCTGCACTTTCACCGGGTGCATCGAACCCGGAAGCGATGTATCCGCGGGCAGCAAACAACTTCGACAAAACCGTTCCGGGGTCGCGCCGGATGCCCTGCACACTTTTACCAGCCAGTTGCTCGCTCAGCACATCAAGTTGTTCAATTAAGGCTTCACCCTGCTTCTTGAGTGCATCCACGGCTTCGCCGTCCATCCCTTTCATCCGGCTTTCAACTGCCTTGATGCTTGCGCGGGCATCTTTAATTTGATCCACAGCCTGGACAAACACATGCGCGTCCTTCTCCCAATTGCTGTACATCAGTCGTCGCGCCTCCAGATCAGCCAGTGTAGCTTCAACGCGGGGATCCATCTTTACATTGATGGTGGTTTCGCTGCTATGCTCGCCGTACGTGATGCGCGCGGTGTATATACCAGGTAAAACAACAGCCCCTGCCGGCTCCGCTTTGTCTTCGTCGTCATCTTGTTCACCGAAGAACGGGTTGAAGTTGAAGCGAATCCCTTTCTGTCGCATTTCCCAGTACACCCGATTGATGCCTGCTTTTGCCGGCCCCTCCAGGGTTCTAATAACTTCCCCAGCTGCATTCAGGATTTCAACGGTTAACTCTGCCTTTTCCTGTTTGCTGTCCTCTTCCGTCATTGTCGCTTCAAGTCCGGCGTTTGGTCCGGCCTCTTCGACATCGCTGCTTGTGCCTGCGTCAGCCATCTGGTTGACAGCTGCCGGATTTACGGAATAGCTGATCATGGCCCCTCGCTTGCGGTTCTCGCCGGCAAAAATCGCCTGCGCAGCGAAGCGCGTGCCCAAGGCCTGCCGATAAACCGCCTGGTATGCATCAGGCGCGTCAAATACAGTCAAAGGTGCGTCCAGCAACGCAGCACCTTCCACAGCCATTTTACGCAGCGGCCGAATGTCATCTACAATCAACACAGACCGCCCAAACGTGCCGAGCACGAGGTCGTGGTCGCGGTGATGCAGCGCCAGATCCATTACCGAAGCCGTGGGCACACCGTTTTTGAACGCGTGCCATGCTGCGCCGGCATCCAGACTAAAATACAACCCAAACTCAGTACCAAGGAATAACAGGTTGGGTGTTTCAGGGTCTTGCGCCAACGAAAGGGTGAAGCCCCAAACATCGTCCGACGCAGTCAACCGCTCCCAACTCCTTCCATAATTTTTTGTGCGGTACAGGTACGGCTCCCAATTGTTACGGCGGTGATCTTCAAGTACGGCGAACGCTTCTCCTGGTGTATGTAGCGAAGCCTGGATCTGGGCTACCCAGGCGCCTTGCGCCAGGCCTTTCATGGCAGCGGATGTGTTTGTCCAGGTGGCACCCCCATCGCGGGTCACCTGCACATTGCCATCGTCCGTCCCAACCCAAATTACGCCGTCCTCAAGCGGACTCGGGTCGATTGCTGTAATGGTTGTGTAGTTCTCCGCACCTGTCACATCATAGGTAAGTCCCCCACTTTCCAGTTGTTGCTGTTTTTCCGGATCATTGGTTGTGAGGTCCGGCGAAATGATGGTCCAGGTATCGCCTCGATCGGTGCTTTTGTGGAGGTATTGGCTGCCGTAGTAGATTGTGTTGCCATCGCGCGGATCCTGCTCAATGCCGGCATCCCAGTTAAATCGCAAAAACTTGCCTTCAGGGTGAATTGGCTTCACGTTTTTCTGAAATCCGGTTTTCAACTCGAACCGGCGCAAGTTGCCTCCCTGGCTCATTGCATAGCCAACATCCGGGTCATCAGGATGGATCATCACGTCGAAGCCATCGCCAAAAGCCACTTCTTCCCAGTAGGTATTGCGGATGCCGCCGGCACGCCATACCTGGCTCGGGCCGCACCACGAGCCGTTATCCTGCAAACCACCACACACACGGTATGGGATGCTGTTGTCAACGCGAATATGGTAAAACTGGGCCAGCGGCAGATTTTCAGCAAAACGCCACGTCTCACCACGATCACGCGATATGTTGAAACCACCGTCGTTGCCGTTGTAGATCAGGTTTGGGTTATTCGGATCAATCCACCACGCATGGTGATCAGGATGTACATCATCGAGTATAGATTTAAACGATTTACCCCCATCGTCACTGACCTGAACGCCGGAGGCAAGGTGGTACACCCGGTTTTCATTCACGGGGTCAACAAACAGGTCGTTGTAATAGAACGGTCGGTTGCTCACCCTGTCTGTGTTGTTGATCATGCCGAACGTGATACCGCCATCCGAAGAGCGGTAAAGCGCGTTCTTTTTCGCCTCAACAAGTGCATATACAACGTTTGTATTGCTCGGCGCAATGGCGAGTCCGAGACGGCCAAGTTCTCCGGCTGGCAGACCGTCTTTGGCTGTACGTTGCACCCAGTTGGCACCTCCATCGTGACTGACATACAATCCTGAGGTCTCGCCACCTGATGTGAATGTCCAGGGCCAGCGGCGAAAATGCCACATGGCAACCATTAGCTTTTCTGGATTCGACGGATCAACAACCATATCTCCAACGCCGGTGCGGTCATCGACGTACAGAATTTTATCCCAGCTTTCACCACCATCAACAGATTTGTATACCCCGCGGTGTTCGCTGTCACCCCACGCGGCGCCTTGCACGCCGGCATACACAATATTCGGGTTATTGGGATGTACAAAAACACGGTGGATATTGCGCGTGTCGTCGAGTCCAAGGTGCTGCCAGGTGTGGCCGCCATCAATGGACTTGTACATGCCGTTGCCGGCATTTGCGCTGTTACGCGGATTGCCTTCTCCGGTACCTACATAAATGATGTCTGGATTTTTCTGGTAGATGGCAATTGCGCCAATGGAATGGGTTGGCTCATCGTCAAAAATTGGCTCAAAGTCAGTGCCGCCATTGGTGGTTTTCCAGAGTCCGCCCGAAGCCGTCCCGATGTAGATGATATCGGGCTTCCCGACTATGGCATCGATGGCGGTAACACGGCCACTCATGCCGGCCGGCCCGATGCTGCGTGCTTTGAGGTCGTTGAGCTTTTCCAGGTCTAGCTGCGCCTGGACTGGCATTGCAACAAACAGGAGCAGTACAAAAAATGCGGATACGCACTTTTTCGCGGATAAATGCATAGCGAGCTGGTGTGTCGTTGACAAAGGGGAATTGGTGGCTTCCCACTAAGCTAAACAATACCACGCAATCGCCAAAGCATTGCGACAAGTTTTTTAACGTACAGCTTAACTACCCATCCTTAATTCCTATGCAGCTTGTGGAAGCTTCTTAGTAGCATAGTGCGCATAGAAACTCAGGATGATGGCAGAAGCAGAAACCAGTGTCATCACAGTGCCGGGCATAAATTTAACGTAGCCGCCCAGGTCCATAAACAGGAAATACCCAAGGTCGGCAAGACCACCTGTCAGGGCTGCAAGAAAAATGGCGGGTGTGTTCCTCTTCCAGATGTAGAACGCGCAAATCAACGTAACACAGCCTATCCAGAGCAAGTTGAAACCGTGCTGCCCAATGATGGCGCCGGCAGCATCGGGGTACGCCATAGCGAGGGTGGCGGGATCCATGCCATCAGCAATGCCACTCACAGCAGCAGAGATGTCACCTGATAGAACAAAATACATGGTGATGCCGCCGGCAAAAATGTGCACAAGCCCCCAAACTACCCACAATACTGCAGCTATTTTCAGCAATGATTCGTGATTCTTCATGTCCTCGGTGTTCGATGATTATCCAATACACGAGCCAATTTATGCTGGATATTGACACCGGGCCTTAATCTAGATTAAGAAATGAAGGCTCAAAGACCTGCCTTTATTCTTTAGCCACTTTGCCTTTCACACGTGCACTTTTGACTTTACTCAGCGCCTCGGGCGTCATCCCCAAATAGGAGGCGATCATACGCTGGGGCACGCGTTGAACAATGTCTGGGTAGGTCTCAACAAAGTGCTCATACCGTTCGATGGCTGAAGCACTCATCAACAGGATAATCCGGTTCTGCAACACGCGAAGGCGATTGATAAAAGGTTGTTGGTCTACAATCTTGGTACCCAGCACTTTTTCATGTACAGTGACGGTTGCGTCTTCGATGGCATCAATAAACAATTCGCACGGTTCATCCCGCCGGCAGGCATCTGCAATGATCCATTCTTCTGGCGCAAAGAGATAGATATGCTCTTTACCATTTTCATCGATGCTATAGCTCCTGAGCAAGCCAGATTGCACTACGTAGACCTTCGTATCCAATTCGCCTTTTGTCTGTAAAACCTGACCTTTAACTACGTTGATTGTCTTCAAAGCAAGGGACGATTAGCATTCTGTAACAGCAAACCCGTTTAATGATACCGCACAACCAGAACCAACGCAAAACGCTTCGGGCAACAAATAGCCACAAATAGATGCACAAATCAGTTGTGTCAGCAAGACTTTCTCGACCGCGGGCCTTACACTTGCTGATCAGTTGGATGCAGCGAACTGCAACGCGCTGTGTATCCCCATAACAATTTATAGCGACATTGATGCAGCCTACCAAAGCACTGGAACTGACGGGTGAAAATTACACACAATTGATGCACGCCGTTGTTGCGCGAGTGGTCGATTTTATAGAACATATCAACACACACCCAATTGATCTAACACATGAAGCCGACCCGGTGTTTTTGCGAGGCATGATTGAGCCGGCACCGGAAACAGGCACAGCGTTCGCCGGCTTGCTGGACTTCATTTTCGACAAAGCAAGCAAAGAGAGCCTGAATCCAACCTCGCCAGGCTTTCTCGGATATGTCCCCGGTGGTGGACTTTTGCATGCCGGCATGGCAGACGTCATCTCAAACGCCCTGAATCGCTATGTCGGCGTAGCGGCTGTTGCACCAGCTTTTGTGCAAATGGAAGCCAACGTGATCCGCTGGTTCTGCGACATCATCGGATACCCGTCAACGGCGCGTGGCTTCCTAACCTCAGGAGGGTCTATGGCTTCATTGAGCGCGTTGATTACAGCGCGGCATGTGAACCTCGGAGAAGATTTCCTGGGTGGTGTGATCTATGTATCAGACCAGGTGCATCACTGTGTCAACAAAGCAGCATTGCTGGCCGGCTTCCCCCGGGCAAATATCCGAGCGCTCCCCTGCGATGCAAACTACCGACTCGATCCCGCACGGGTTAAAGCAACCATTGATGCTGATCGTGCCCGTGGCCTAACCCCTTTTATGCTCGTTGGCAGCGCCGGCACAACCAATACAGGAGCAGTTGATCCGTTACAGGCCCTCCATAAGCTTGCAAAACAAGAAGGCCTATGGTTTCATGTGGATGGTGCCTATGGTGGCTTCTTCTGTATGACAGCACGCGGCCGGCAAAAACTGGCCGGTATCGAGAAGGCAGATTCGGTTGTCCTCGACCCACATAAAACGCTGTTTCTGCCTTACGGAACGGGTGCGCTTCTGGTACACGAGGGCAAACACCTCAAATCAACCCACAGTTCAGTAGGCGACTATATGCCTCCGATGCAAGATGACGATGCGTTTGTCGACTTCTGCGAATTGTCTCCTGAGTTGACCCGTCCCTTTCGAGGCCTCCGGGTATGGCTCCCCATCAAAATGCATGGCCTTGCAACGTTCCGCGCATACCTTGATGAAAAGCTGGATCTTGCCCAATGGATTGAAAGCAAAATCAACGCAATGCCGGCCCTCGAGGTGGTTGCGCCGGCTGAGCTTTCCATTCTAGGGTTTACGGTGACCGCGCGTGGTAAATCGCTGGATGAAAGGAATGCGCAATCCCGTCAAGTCCTGACCTACATCAACAAAAAAAATCGTATTCACCTGACCGCAACAACGGCGAAGGGCGTGTACATTATTCGCATAGCCATCAGTGTTTTCCGGACTCACAGAGATCGTATGGAGATGTTGGTTGAGGACCTGGAGGAAGCACTGGAGGTTCTAGGCTTTTGAAGATGTTGATTTACAAGGCGTAAAATGAAATCGAGGCACATTGTCATAAGCAAATTTCTGAGCCGGGTGCTGCGCCACAAACCCAAACTGATTGGCATCACCCTTGATGATGCCGGCTGGATTGGTGTTGATGAATTGCTGCGCGCAATGGAGGCTGCTGGCAAGCCGCTTTCGCTGGAGGACCTCAAAGCGGTAGTGCGCACCAATGACAAACAGCGGTTCGCCTTCAATGAAGACGAGACAAAAATTAGAGCCAATCAGGGCCACTCAATCAAAACGATAGACCTTGGGCTTACGCCACAGGCACCGCCAGCTATCCTTTACCACGGCACCGTTGCAAAGTATCTCGAAAGCATAAAAAGACAGGGCTTGCAAAAAAGGTCCCGGCAGCACGTCCATCTTTCTCCCGACATAGAAACAGCAACGCGGGTAGGAAGCCGGCGAGGTACACCCATCCTGCTAGAAATCGATGCAGCACACATGCATGCGGATGGCTATGCGTTTTACCTTTCAGCCAATGGCGTATGGCTCACAGACCACGTCCCGCCACAGTTTATTTCAGCATTAAATCACGACCACGCATAAGGTTTTGACATCCGCTGCAGCTTATATTCTTTCCTCATACGAGCACCATCAAGTAGCGTGGAGAATTATGAGAGATTTTTTGAAGCGGCCGCCACAAATTTGTGTTTTGGGCAGTGCCGATGCCGGCTCCAAAGGATATGAATTGGCTGCACAAGCAGGATCGTTGATTGCCGATCTTGGCTTCACGCTGGTAAGCGGCTGTGGTAGTGCGGCTACCCGTGTTGCTGCTGAACGGGCCCATGCAGCCGGCGGCACCGTTGTTAGTATTATTCCGAGCGACGACATCAATGCGCCAGACTGGCCCTGTAGTATCCTGATCCCGTGCGGCATGGGTGATGCGCGTAATCTGATGATGGCACTTGCCGGCGACGCTTGCATCGTTATTGGCGGTCGCGCCGGCACCATTTCTGAAGTATGTTTGGCCTGGCTACACAAACGCCCGCTTCTACCGCTAACAGGCTGTGGCGGGTGGTCTGACCAGCTTGAACAAAACCCGCCTGATGAACGTGCCAATTCTCCCATTCATCCATGGGGTTCAATGGATGCACTTAAGGCGCAATTTCAGGCACTGGGCTTTCCCGTAAAAGCTTGAATACCGGGTATTCTCCGTCAAAAATGCGCATCAAGGGTTGCGTGTAATGCCGATTTTCGACTGCCGAATGTCGATTGATGTCCTTTTATCAAAAGACCCATACAATAGCATTGCTCCCCGTTTCGGAATCGTACAAAACAGAAGCACGGAAATACGAAAACACGAAGAAACCTGGATCATACTTTCAACCGTCAATTCGTATCAACAAACATAAACCATGAAAATCCATTACCTCGAGTATGTGACCAACGATGTCAACGCGCTGTGCGCCACCTTCGAAGCCACGCACGGTGTATCTTTTGGCGAGCCCGATGCGCCCCTTGGTGGTGCGCGCACTACAGCACTACATGAAGGCGGAATGCTTGGCATACGCGCACCCTTGAGTGAATCAGAGACACCCATTGTTCGTGCGTATACGCTTGTTGATGATATCGAGGCAGCCACTGCCCAGGCAGCCGATGCCGGCGCGGTTGTGGCGCTCCCCCCAACCGAAATACAGGGACACGGCACGTGCGCCATCCTGATTCAAGGCGGTGTGCAATCAGGACTCTGGCAACGCCAGGCGTAACTGGCGATTTAATGGATTGCGCAGTATATACATAGTGCGCGCCTTACCCTGTGTTTTGTTACACGGTGGCGCACGATGAATAAATGTAGCAACCAGGAATTATGCAGACCGACCGCAGAGGCTTTATCAAAGGATCAATAGTGGCAGCTATTGCTGCGCCTAACCTGATCCTGTCAGGGTGCCGCAAGGATGACCTCATTGACCGCGACCTGCAGTTCAACAGCATGGACCAGGGCTACGACGAGGCTGTACGGTTATCCAGAATCGAATTGTTGGTTACGGACACCGCTTTTTCTCTTCCGCAAACCCTTATACATTGCGCCCAGAGTATTGAGTTTTCCATGGCCGGCTTCCCAGAACCCAAGTCTGCGCTTTTCCAGAAAACCGTTGGCAGCGTTGCCTTCAGTGTGTTCAGTTGGCGAGGCAGGATGTCGCACGACCTTTCCGAGGCGATTCCGGGAGCAAAAGCGCTCAATCCAACCGTCACCGTCGAGCAAGCATTGCAGCGGTTACGGAATTCCATCGACGCATTCAGGGCTTCAGAAAGCATCCTGAAGCCACACTTCGCCTATGGCACGCTGACTAAAAACGAATACGAACGTGCCCACGCGATGCACCTGGCAGACCACTTCTCAGCCATCAATGGATAGCCCCTTAGTGCAAACAAATAAAACCTGAAGGATTGATCTGTTTGCTGTTACAGGTTGAAGGTTTTTAGCCTATACCGTTCTGTTATGCAGCACAAGATTTACGAAATCCCTCAATATTTAATTGCTTGTAGTTAGTCGTTTAATCCCTTTCAAGTAGACACGGCGCAGCACCATGCACGAGAAACTGCTCTTTTTTCTCCTGGTCATCACCGCGCTAAGCTGTACACGCAATGCGCTTGACCTGGCTGCTACAGATGCTACGTTGCTCGACAGGATTCCACAAGAAGCACTGCTGGCATTCTATCCTTTTGATGGTGACATGGAAGATGTTGCGAGGTATATGCACACCGGCATTCCTTATGGTGCTACGCTTGGCGAAGACCGTTTTGGCCAGCCGGCACACGCATTGGTACTGGATGGCATCGATGATTTTGTCAACCTGGAGGCCGGCAAGGCCTTACAAGTTGCGCCGCCCCTCAGCATTACTTACTGGGTAAAAGTTGATCAGAATATTAGAACAGCAGCTGCCGTCAACCTGAACCACAACACACAAGCCAACGCCGGTATTTTTACCTCATTCGACAGCAATGGCGGAAATCCTGCGTTTAGTATCAACGACGCAGGCGCACCCGGGATTGGCAGTCGAAACACAAAACATGCCGGCGTCGAACTTATACCCGGACGCTGGTATCATGTCGCCGGACTCATTGCCGGCATCGACAGCATGCAAATCTTTATTGATGGAGAAGAAGTAAGCGGGCGATATGATGGATATGCAGATTCCCTGGTCTATGTAGATGGACCGGTTACGCTAGGCCGAAAAGTGTCTAGCCGCAATGGGCCGACCCTCTACTTTGCCGGGATGCTTGACGAAATAGCAATCTACCACAAACTCCTCACCTCGACCGAAGTCCAGCAGTTATACAGGGCAGGCGGCTCTTTACCCTAAACGGGTGCAAATTTGAAAAAAGTACTTTCCCTCGACGAGATAAAAGCGCTCATCAATATCCCAGACTTGATCAGGGACATTGAGTATGGCTTTGTTAGTTATTCAGAAGGACGCGCAACCGTGCCTCCCGTCGGTTTCCTCCCGCTCGAGCATCCACCCGGCAATGTCCACATCAAATACGGATATATCAGCGGGGATGCCTACTACGTTTTAAAGGTTGCTTCTGCTTTTCCGCAGAACAGCAACCTGGGCTTGCCAAACAACAATGGGTTAATGCTGGTTTTTGACCAGAAAACGGGTGCCGTGCAGTTCGTTTTGCTAGATGAAGGCTGGCTTACGGACATGCGCACGGCTGCCGCAGGAGCGGTCGCTGCCAAACATCTGGCTGCACAACATATCCACAAAATTGGCATTGTGGGTACTGGTGTACAGGCGCGGCTTCAATTGGAATTATTGAGCGATGTGGTGCACTGTGACAAAGCGCTCGTTTGGGGCCGCAACATCAGCAAGGCAGAGCACATGGTTGCTGAACTCAAGGCAAAAGACAGCTTTAAAGCATGGGGCATCGATTTGCAGGCAACAGCTGATCTCGAAGCCCTCGTTGCACAATGTAATCTAATCGTGACTACGACGCCGGCGGAGCAACCATTGATCTTTTCGGATCAGGTCAAAAAAGGGACACATATCACTGCCGTTGGGGCTGACGATTACGGCAAGCAGGAGCTTGCCTCTGATCTCCTGGACAAAGCAGACCTTGTCGTTGCAGACAGCATCGTACAGTGTGTAGACCACGGGGAATGTTGTGCCGCTATACGCGACCATAAGATCGAGCAAAACGCTATCCTTGAACTGGGCAGTGTAATCAAAAACCCGCATCTGGGGCGCACAAACGATGAACAGATAACCATTGCAGACCTCACTGGCGTTGCCGTGCAAGACATCCAGATTGCAAAAATGGTTGCCACAGCTTACCAAACCTTGACTAACTCCTGAGCCCGCTATGCTTCCTGACTTCAGACTCGAAACGCACTTCTCTAAGTGGGAATTCAAAGCGAAATACCACATGACGGCTTCTGACGCGGAGAGCCTGTCTATTCGTGACTTGCTTGCAATGGCTACACCCGAGGAGCGTGAAGCATTTGAAGGCCTGTGGTTAAGTTATACAGAAACGTTTGGTGCCCGTAACCTGCGAGAAACCATTGCCTCGCTCTATTCGACTCGGAGTGCAGACGAAATTCTCTGTTTCGCCGGCGCTAGCGAAGGCATCTTTGCAGCCAATTCCGTCTTGCTAGACAAAGA
The DNA here is from genome assembly GCA_039111535.1 of Bacteroidota bacterium. Taxonomy (NCBI): domain Bacteria; kingdom Pseudomonadati; phylum Bacteroidota; species Bacteroidota bacterium. The sequence goes on from JBCCIM010000091.1 coordinate 11,173, forward strand.
CAGCCACGCGATTGTTGTCACCCCTAATTACCAGTCACACGAAACGCTTCCCGTAGCCATATGCGAGGCAACCGGCATCCCCCTTGATCCCACCGACGGGTGGTCACTGGACATTGACCGGGTTGCTGATGCCATCAAGCCAAACACCAAACTGGTTACCATCAATTTCCCACACAATCCTACAGGTGCAATTCTTCCCTTAGACCGATACCAGGCACTAATCGACCTGTGCCGCAAACACGGTATTTATATCCTGCATGATGAGATTTTTAAGGGCCTGGGTCCCACCGGCACACAGTATCTCCCGTACATCACTGATGTATATGAGCGCGGCCTGTCACTCAACGTAATGTCCAAAGCATACGGTTTGCCAGGTTTGCGCGTCGGCTGGATTGCCAGTGCAGACGCCCATGTGTTATCAAAAATGGAACGCATGAAGCACTACCTTTCCATTTGTAATTCAGGACCGAGTGAACAACTGGCCGTGATTGCGCTACGCAACCGCAAAAAGCTTCTGCAGCGCAACAACGCCATCATCGACAAAAACCTGCCGAAATGGGATGCATTTTTTGCGCGCCACACCGACCTGTTCGACTGGCGCCCTCCTGATGGCTCGTGCATGGCTTTCCCTAAATACAAAGGCGCAGATGGTGTTGATGCGTTCTGCCAATCACTTGTTGAGGACTATGGCGTGCTTTTTTTGCCCGGTTCGATTTATCGCTCAGATCTGACGAAAACGCCGGCCAACCATTTCCGCCTTGGGTTTGGGCGCAAAGGACTGGATGCGGGCCTAAAAGCGCTCGAGTTGTATATTGAAGCATATTCGCGCCGCTGATTATCGCTCAACAGCTATGTTCAAATCGATAAAACATGTACGGAGTACAGTCGGGATGGGCTTGCTCTGGGCCATCGGTTGGGCAAGCGTTGGTGTACTCACGGGCATCGCTAGCAGCCTACTCCCCGGTGACCCGCTCGGAAAGTTTGACCCGGGCATCGCGCTTGCGTTGCCTGGCTTTCTAGCCGGCTTGTTGTTCTTCGGAATACTCAGATTTGCCCGAGGCGATCTCGGTATCTACACGCTTTCTCTAGCGCAAATCGCGGGCTGGGGCCTCGTCACAGGATTGCTCCTTGCACTACTCCCGCTTACCATGGGCACACTCAATCCGGCCTACCCTGCTGGACTTACAGCCATAAGCATAGTCGGTATTCTAACGCTTTTGAGTGCCTTATCAGCCGTAGGTGTAGCGCTGATATTGCGTATTGCTACACGTAAATAGCGCATCGTATAATAAAAGGGTAGATAAAACGGGATCGCATTATTGCCAAAAGTTCTGGATGTTGGAGCTCCACCAACTTACCAGACACCCATGCTTTCTTCAAAGTCCCCGGAATCCGTTGGCTACCTCACCTTGCGCGTAGTCGTTTCTATTTTACTGATCATCCACGGCATCGCCCGCATTTCACTCGGCATTGTAGATGATTTTGGAGGATTTCTCGATATGGTTGGCTTCCCTTTTGGTGTCGCAATTGCGTGGACGATAACCATCATCGAAATTGCTGGCGGCCTGATGCTGGCGCTTGGGCGGTGGGTGCAGTGGCTAGCGCTCTATTTTGCAGGGCAACTCATCATGGGCATCATACTCGTCCATGCCCAGGAAGGCTGGTTTGTGGTTGGCGCCGGCCGCAACGGCGTAGAATACAGCGTACTACTTATCACTGTATTACTGGTGCTCGCTTACGTTTCGCGGACGAAATCGAAACCAGAATAACAAACGGAACCGTGTTGAATATGCGCTGCTTATAAGTACTCGCTCGGAGCGACAGCCGGCTTAAGTACAGCGTAAAAAAGGGATGTGCGCGGATCCTGCACCAGAAAGGGCTGTTCTTTACTCCCGAATCAAACAGACCAAAAACCAGCAACATGACTGTCGATGATTTAAAAGTGCTCTACAACTACAGTCACTGGGCAAACGAGAAGCTCTTCGACGTCATTGCACAGTTACCCGAAGAGGCTTTTTCCAGGGAAGTAGCCGGCAGTTTTGGATCCATCAGGAATACGATGGTTCACATCCTGAGTGCTGAGTGGGGCTGGATGAGTCGATGCGGTGGACCTGCCCGGCCCAACAAATTGACACCTGACGCTTTCCTAACCCTGCAATCGTTGCGGGACACCTTCGACGAGGTCAGGCACCACATGCAAACTTTTCTTGATACCCTGCAAGAAGAAGACCTGGCGCGCATCATTAGCTATCCGGGAAACGCCGGCGCAATTCGCTCCATGCCCCTTGGCGAGCTTATGCAGCACACCGCCAACCACGCGGTACACCATCGCGGACAGGTCATGTTGATGATCAGGATGCTCGGACACTCCCCCGGCCATGCTGATATGCTGTTTTACTTCGCGGAGGAGCACGGCACTATTGCATGGTAGCGCCGAATGTCAGGCGTACTTGTCGAGTACCTGTGTAACATTCAGGACCTCGACTTGGGCTAGTTTTACCAGCCGGCCCAGCAGCTTGTCCAGATAGGCCGCACTGATGGGTCCCCACCCTTCGTCTCCCAAACCGTGCGTATTGACAATCAGCCACCCACCTTGCTCATTTTCCAGGAACGTATTCACATGGTTCTCCACCCAGGCATCGCCGTTTCCTGGTCTGGGATAGATGACGCAGCTTAGCCGGCGCGTTTCAGCAGTAGGAAATGGATTAACATCCCAGTTGCCGCCCGTTCGAATGGCTCGTACCTGCGCCAACGTATGGTCCTCCAGTGCCGGCGTTGATGCGTTAAACGGGAAATTGAAAATGGCATCTTTCCGCTTAAAACCGTCGAGGTGTTTTTCAAAGTAATCAAGTGACTTATCGATCAGCTTTTTGGCGCGCTCTTCTGGTAAGCGGGCGAGGTTGTTGTGCGCCCAGCTATGCACCATCACTTCGTGTCCTCTATCCTGTAAGCTATTCCAGGTGTCAAAATCACCCATCAGATGCTTCTTGATGTAGTCGTCGGGCTCCACAAATTCGGGTAAGTGCGCTGAGGCTATAACATTGAAACATCCCGAAAGGCCATGCTGCTCATGGATTCGGGCAGCCTCCAGAAATGACTTCTTGAATCCGTCATCAAAACTGAAGGTCACCAAATGCGAGGGACGCCGGCCCAAAGGGTTGTCCAGACGCAACGTACCTGTTCCCAATGCCAGGGCGCTCATGCCCAGTTGCTGCACAAACGTTCTTCTTTTCATTTGATGTCCCACGTGTTAATTTGCTAAATACATACCAGTTGGCGAAGCCTTGCACAATACTCGAATAGACACGGTTTACTGCGCGAAGGTTTACAATATCCTTCCTTGCTGATACGCTCTGCAAACACTACGTATCAACCAACAGCAAGGATACATGACGCAATGCGCGATGTCGATTAATGAAACCTAAACGAACGCTCTGAATATGCCTTGGCCCACTACCTAACAGCGCAGACCACCTGCGTGAAATGACGAGAACGCCCAGAAAATCGTGAAACAGCTCGCCCCAATCCGCTACATAGACATCGAAACTGGCATCGCCCACGAAGAACAGGTGTACGGCGGGTCCTGGGTTAAATTGTTGTACGGCACCTGGATAGGCCGGCTCGTTTCTGCACTAATTGCACTCCCGCCGTTCAGCAAGTTTTACGGTTGGCTGCAAGACCGGCCGGCTTCCGCAAAAAAGGTCGCGCCTTTCATTGCGCAGTTCGGTATCAACATGGTTGATTTCCTGCCTGAAGAAGGGCAATCAGAGGCAACACCTTACACGTCGTTCAACAAGTTTTTTACCCGACGCGTCACCAACATTGCCCGTCCGTTTGCAAGCGGCACCAGCTTCCCGGCACCGTGCGATGCGCGGTATTTTGCCTACAACCAATTGGATGACACCGTATCCATTCCCGTCAAAGGATCTTTTTTCAAAGCAGGTGCCCTGTTAAACAACAAAACATGGGAAACGTATTTCGATAACGGCCCCGGATTTATTGCGCGCCTTTGTCCGGTTGACTATCACCGCTTTCACTTCCCGGATGATGGTGAAGTACTTGACAGTTGGCGTATTCCCGGTGCACTGCATTCTGTCAATCCATGGGCACTGGCCTTTCGGGAAGACATCTTTATGATCAATGAACGGCATGTAACCATAATGGAGACAACGCACTTCGGCAAACTGGCTTACGTGGAGGTTGGGGCTACGTGTGTGGGTAAGATTCAACAGACCTACAGCGGCAAGCAGTTTGCGCGCGGGGATGAGAAAGGCATGTTTCTTTTCGGCGGCTCCACCGTGATTGTGATTGGTGAGTCTGGAAGATGGGAGATTGACTCCGACATCATCAATAATACGGCACAGGGGATCGAGAGCTACTTAAAAATGGGCCGGCCTGTTGGTAAATCCATTGCCTGAGTCATTTACAAGCTGAAACAATACCCAGCAAATGCCTTAAACATTGCACGGTTGCAGCATTGCAATCGATCTCCTTCTGTTTTAAAAGCCCCTCTTATACCAACAAGCACCTGCATCGGTGCGTAACTTCGCAACCAGAAACGAACGGTTGCAACGAGCCTTTCTGATATAGTATCATTTACTTGCTGAATCTCATGCATCGATTTTTTTGATTGGGCTATTAATAGTATTTTTTTCTGGCCCCACTTTCGCCCTAGCACAGCCGTATCCAGATGAGTGTATCGACTTGCTTGGTCCAGCCACACCGATCAGTCCACAAGGGCACGATCATAAATGGTTCAGTGATAGCTTATTCGTTATTGAGGCTGAAAACCTGCATATTATTGATGGCAACTGGGGTATACTGAATGGACTCAGTGGTGCAACGGATGAGGGGTATCTGGAATGGAAAACCGGAAATCCGGCAACAGGTATTGACGAACCGGGGCAGGATATTCTTTCCTACTTTTTTTATACGATTCCTGACAGTATAGCTAAGCCAGCACGCTACAGACTCCTGTTCCATTCAGCGGCAATCGACAACACCGAGCACAATGACATATGGGTTAGATTCCCCAATCACTCAGGCGAAGCTGTGCGCCCGGATGGATCCGATCCGCTTGATCTGGGAAACGATTGGTTCAAAGTTTACCAAAACGAGGGAGGAAACAGATGGACGTTTGATACTTTCACGGTCGACAATGACCCGCATGAAATTTACTATATCTCCACCGAAGAACCTTTCTGGAATGTCATTCAGATTTCCGGACGTTCTACCCAGTTCAAATTAAATCGCATTATGTTCGTTCATGAAGAAAAAGATGTAGCTGCGGGTATGGATTTGTCTGCATTCGAATCTATCTGCTATGGTCTTCCTGTTGAACTGACGCACTTTGAAGGGCTGGTAAACGACCAGGATGTGACCCTGACATGGACAACAGCCAGTGAGCAAAACAACGCCGGCTTCGACATCGAATTTGCTAACGACGGCGCCTTTACTAAGATAGGCTTTGTACCCGGAGCCGGAACGACGACAGAAACCCAACAGTACCGCTTTACCCACAACACAAAAGGCCTTAACGGGCACATGCTACAATACCGGCTAAAACAAATCGACTTTGATGGCGCGTTCGAATACAGCGATGCCATTTCTCTGCAGAGGCCCCTTGCACATACACCAACGCTACACAAAGCCTACCCAAATCCATTTAACCCCAGCACCACGTTGTCATTTAGCTTACCCGTGCCAGGTACAGTCCAACTCACCGTTTACGACATGAATGGCCGTGTCATTAAACAGCTCATCGACGAGCATATGATGCCGGGCTACCACAGCATCGCATTCCAGGCATCCGAAAGCATACCAAGCGGCACATACATCTACAAACTCCGCACTGCTAACTTTGAAGACAGTCGGCTTGTGACATTACTGAAGTGACACCGCCTCCTGATTGGCCGGTTGCCTGCTTGACATGTACACCAGCGCAAAGGCAATCAGTGCCGGCAGGCCCTGGGTGAACATAATGCTGGTCTTAGCTGTGAGCCCACCAAAAATGCCGGCAACAACCACGCAGCCGAGGAAAAACAGCTGCACGTCTGTCCGTTTTGCCATCAAGCCCCAGATCAGGCCGGCGGCGAGAAAGCCATTGTAGAGGCCCTGGTTCATTGCCAGCACCGCAGAAGAAGCCGAAACTTCAGGCGTCATTTGAAAGATCTCACGCCCCACCGGATGGTCCCAGAAAAACATTTCCAAAACCATGATGCCGACATGGCTCAGGGCTACAAAAGCGACAAATACAGCTGCCAGTTTTTTCATATCAAAAAAGTACAATACATTGGTAAACGTACTGGGCCTCACGCATACGTTTGAAGCCCCTACACCCAACGTACAACGTTGCCTGATGGCATACAAGCAAAACGCCACAGATCGCTAATCCAATCACACATTGCCATGCACGGACCCGCACCGACAAATCCCCATCCCATGAAAGGATTTGACCAAATCTGCTATATCAAAAACACGGTATCCAATCCTCAAATTGAAATAGGTGATTATACCTACTACGACGATCCGGAGAGCGCTGAGCAATTCGAAAACAATGTGCTCTACCTGTTTCCATTTATTGGCGACAGGCTCATTATCGGAAAATTCTGTGCACTCGCGCGTGGCGTTAAGTTTATCATGAACGGAGCGAATCATAAAATGGATGGCTTCTCTACGTATCCGTTCTACATTTTCGGGGAAGGCTGGGAAAAAGCAACGCCTGAGCCGGGTACCCTGCCAAACAAAGGCAACACTGTAATCGGCAATGATGTGTGGATTGGGTATGACACGCTCATCATGCCGGGAGTTACCATTGGCGACGGCGCCATCATTGCGTCCCGATCTGTGGTAACAACCGATGTGCCGGCGTACGCCATAGCCGGAGGCAATCCAGCCAAAGTCATTCGCCTACGATTTCCCGAGGACACCATTACAACACTGCTCAGCATTGCCTGGTGGAACTGGGATATAAAAAAAATCACCCGCAACCTGGAGGCAATTACCAAAGCAGATCTACGCATGCTTCGACAGGCCGAGTAAGTTGCGATAAAGCTCGCTATTTAATGAATGTCACTTTCTATAGCCTTATGTCGCATGGATCAATAGAAAGCGTTTCTTCAAATAAACTTGGGCTAGATGAAAACCGGATATCCGAATAGCGCAAAAGGCGCAGGAATCCTCGATTTGAACCCGCACCAAAACCGGCAAGCCTGTCATGATGATCATGAGCTTGCCTATACCCTTCAAGGTGCGATGACAACCAATACATGTAGCACATCTACAAAAAACATGACAATGCCTCCCAATGCCCGCCTGTTATCAAGCCTTGTTGGCTTGATGTCCATTGTCTGTATTGCGATGACGAGCCTGCCCCGTGCGACATTTGCACAAACAGACTCAACGCTCATTCGCGTCCATGCCCTTGAACTGGAAGCAACAACGGGGGCGCTGCCGGTACACTATTCATCCGGCAAAAAAATACAGGCCACCGAATTGAGCGCGTTGCTCGCAAAAGCAGCCGCATACCTTGCAACGTCGCTCCGCGTCTCAACCGAAATTAACGTGGCCCTGCTTTCAAGGGATGACTGGCCGGCAGTCTGGCCGTTTCCTTATGGCTTGCCCTATGCGTCCCTAAACGCCCCCTGGGTTGTTGTAATGCCGGCAACACCCGAAGAGAGCGTTTTATATCCTGGATTTGTGGGCCTGCTGAATGAGATCGATGCCCGCACAATGATCAGCAATATCGGTTTCCACGAAATAGGACATGTTTATACTTCTGAATACCTCTATCCTCCCGACATAGACGGCCCGCCCCTTCGCTGGCTCGATGAACTACTCGCTCAGTACCTGGCCTATGCTGTCATGCAAGCACTTGATACGCAGCGAGCTGCAATATGGGACACCTTCACAACCGCGATGTTGAATTTACCCAGCCCGAAATACACAACGCTCGAAGCTTTTGAAGCGGAATACAACGGCTTCCTTGCAACGCCAGAAGGCGCACAAAACTACGGCTGGTACCAGAGCCTTTTTGCAGCAAAAGCCGGCGAATTGTTCAAGACCCACGGCATTGCGTTGTTTTCGGACCTTAAAACCAAACTGGACTGGTCAAATGTCTCCAATTGGAGCACTGCAACTGCCATAACCAATCTCGAATCCGTAGCACCAGGATTTCAAGCCTGGCACGATGCAATGAATTAGGTTAAGGAGTCATTGATGAGGATTACGTGATTCGGGTTTTCGGGTTTTCGGGTTTTCGTTTAAAGGTTGAAAATCGGAATCTACAGAACAGCACAACGTCATTCCCAGCTTGACTGGGAATCCACAGATATGGCAATCGCTACTGAACAAGCACGCTTACCGCCTGCTATCCCGGTGGATACCCAATCAAGTTGGGTGGGACGCTTGCAATCATCGTACGCAGATGTTTCCTGCGACTGATATGCACGCTACCCTTTAATTCTAATCGTTCGGCATTCGACAATCGGCATTCGACAATCGGCATACTTTCCTCATTTCACGCGTAACACCCCTGCAGCCATGATTTAACCACCCCTGCTTGATGAAAATCCTGAAATATCTGCTCATTGCACTGTTGCTGCTTGTTGGCGCCGGCGCACTTTACATCGCTTCTTCAGGACCAGAACTACCCGCGCATACAGCCCAGACTCTCGACAACGTCTTTGCACAGCCCCTGCCCGACATTGTGAAAGGCGATACGGCGACGATTAGCGCAGGCGGCGTCGACATTTGGTATGAACATCTTACACCACCCGATACGTCAAAAGGTGTTGCGCTCCTGATTATGGGCATCTCCAACGATGCACTTGGCTGGCCCAATTCGTTTGTAGATCTTTTGCTGGATGCCGGCTACGAAGTTGTGCGCTACGACCACCGAGGTACCGGCCTGTCAGATTGGATGCCCAACTGGAACAGCAGTAACCCATACGGACTCACGGATATGGCCGGTGATGCTGTTGCCATCCTTGATGCTATCAATACCGATAAAGCTCACATTGTAGGCGTTTCTATGGGCGGCATGATTGCGCAAGAATTTGCGATCCTTTACCCGGAGCGTGTGGAGACCCTCACTTCTATCATGTCTTCCGCCCATATAACAGACCCGAATCTGCCACCTATTTCTGGCAGCGTTGCGTTTGCGCTCATTCGGGTGGCCCTCAAATACGGGGTTATTGGCGGCGAGAAAAACACGATCAAAATGCACCTCGCAAGCCGGGCAATTCTGATGGGTGATGCAGATTACCCGTTGAACATCCAGGAAATGTCAGAGCAGACGCTTTATAATATTCGGGAGCGCCGGGGATACAACAGCAAAGTATCGCCACAACACCAGGCTGCCGTGATGCAGTCGGATGCCCGATACGAAGCACTGGGCAAACTCTCGATGCCGGCGCTGGTAATCCATGGGCAAAACGACCCATTTATTCCGATGGCACATGGGCAACGAACGGCCAGTGCATTGCCCAATGCAGATACCATGTGGATCGCTAATATGGGACATGACATCCCCGCTGTACACGCTCCCACTATCGTAAATAAATTGGTCAGCCATTTCGAATCCAACTAAGATGCTGCACTGGGCCGGCTGATCAATTTATCTGCTAAAAAAACAGCACTTGATGCTAAAAAACGAAACAATGTAGATGGGAATTCGCACAAGAAAACCTGTCAACACCCCACTATCATCGAAAAACACTTATGAAAAACGTTCGCCTTTTCACACTAGCGCTTGCTGCTACTGCGCTGCTCGCTACCCTCGCATGGGACGTAACGCCTGCTCCGTCGCCGGACCGCGATGCCATTATGAAGACCATTGAAAATTTCTACATCGGCGATCACACCGGCAGCCTCGAACACAAAAAGCTATCCATGCACCCAGAAGGTGCCTACCGCTACGTCGACCGGGAAGGTATATACGGAGAGAGCCAGTTCCGTTTTGAAGAAGGTGGTGGCGACATGATGTATGAGGAAGAGCTCCTGAGCATTGAAATCTATGAAAATGTCGCCCTGGCGCGTCTTCGACTGGTGAACCAACGCCGCGAAGAACCTGAGTATAAACTGATGACGCTCCACAGGTCTAACGAAGGCTGGCGCATAACCACAATTGCCTGGGGCTGGGGCATTATCCATTAACACGCCGACAGCGTTCAAAAAACGTGTTAGAAAATAGAGCGTTGGGTTAGGGTGGTAAACAGCTCAAGTGCTTTGGTACCCGCCAGCGAATTACCCGCATCGTTCAGGCATGGCGACCAAACGCACACGCTGAACTCACCCGGCATCACAGCCAGAATTCCTCCGCCTACCCCGCTCTTGCTGGGTAGCCCGACGCGGTATGCAAAATCGCCAACTACATCATAGGTCCCGCAGGTAAGCATCAGGGACTTGATGTATTTGGCGAGACGCGGTGTTACAACCTGCTCACCGGTCCACGGCAGCCTACCTCCGTTTACCAAAAACAGCGCTGCCCGCGCAAGATTTTCGCAGCTCATTGCCAGTGAGCAATGGTGAAAATACGCATCAAGCACCTCATCAGGGCTGTTTTCCATATTGCCAAAACTCTTGATCAGATTGGCCAGTGCTACATTCCTGTAGCCAACTTCTTGCTCAGATCGTGCAATCGACAAATCAAACGCGATGGAATCATTCCCTGAGAGGCCACGCACAAAATCAAGAATGGTCTGCTTGGCGTCGGGCAAATGAGAAAGAATAATGTCTGTGACTACAATCGCGCCGGCGTTGATAAACGGGTTGCGCGGAATACCCTGCTCATACTCCAATTGAACCAGCGAATTGAAGGGGGTCCCTGAAGGCTCGCGACCCATACGCGTCCAGATCTTATCACCGATCAACTGCATAGCCAGTGTGAGGGTGAACAACTTCGATACACTCTGCACGGAGAAGTTCATATCGGCGTCCCCAACACCAAAGACCTCCCCTTCCTTCGTGTATACCGACATACCAAACCGCTCCCGTGGCACCTGGGCGAGCTGTGGGATGTAATCTGGCATCCGCCCCTTGCCAATCAACGGTTGTACCTGAGCATGGATGGTTTGTAATACATCCTGGTAGTCGATTTTTTTCATAAACCTATCGCCTTAAGGCCAAACACAGTGCTTCGTACTATTAATAATTTTATGACATGCTTGTCTAACAGGTACGGGCAATTTGCTATATTTCAATTCCGAAACATACATGTAAAGCATTGCCGGCAGTACCGCCTTCAAGGTACTTAAGTTGCGCAGTACGTGATTCCCTTTAAGCTATGGTATCTCTACTTGGTATCCCCTGGGATGGCAGTTCGTCTTTTATGCAGGGAGCAGCAGAAGCGCCGGCTGCCTTGCGCACTTCGCTTCACAGCCCATCCAGCAACCTGACCACCGAAAATGGGCTCAATCTGGACAACCACCCCACCCTCCACGACCAGGGCAATATTGATTTTCAAACGGGACACCCCTGGCCCGAAACCATCTCCGCGACTGTAGCCAAACTGCTCTCGGAGAATCACCGTGTAGTATCACTTGGTGGCGACCATTCCATCACCTATCCAATCCTTAAAGCCTACAGCACACAATATGAGAATCTGACTATCCTGCACCTTGATGCGCACCCGGATCTATACGACAACTTTGCGGACAAACCCCTTTCCCACGCCTCTCCTTTTGCGCGAATTATGGAGAATGGCCTTGCCAGCCGGCTCATTCAGGTTGGTATTCGAACCATGAATGCCCACCAGCAACAGCAAGCTGATCGGTTTGGTGTTGAAATATTTGACATGCAAAACTGGCAAGCCTATAAATCCCTCTCAATTGAGGGCCCAGTTTATCTCTCCGTGGACCTTGACGTGCTCGACCCAGCCTTTGCTCCGGGCATCTCACACCACGAACCCGGCGGCCTGACCACGCGCGAATTGATCAGCATTATCCAAAACATACCTGTGCCTATAGTGGGCGCAGACCTTGTCGAACTAAATCCTTCCCGTGACATAAACGGCGTAACTGCGATGACCGGCGCAAAAATACTCAAGGAAATACTGGGCAACATGCTTGGCTAGGCAGTATGCATGTGGATAAAGTACAGAAACACGGAAATACGAAAACACAGATCATCCCCTCCGCCCCTAATTCCCATCATTCGACAATCGGCATTCGACAATCCCCCCAGTAACAATTCCCAAATTTCCTCGTGTACACAGACATCCTCCTTTTTCGACACGCATTGCGCATCCGAAAACCGACGCGTATCATGTAGTTGTCTCTTCTAAAAACAAGCACCACCGACGACATGGATGCACCGGTAGACAAGACCTCTTCCTCTATACTCAAGGCAATCGAGGCATCCAAAAATCTAACAGGGGCGCCGGCACCTGCGAGCAGCGTTAGGACGCGAGACCGACTGCCGGCTGCACTTTCAAGCACATCACCCATCCTCCGCTCCCCGGACACGGCCACGCCTGAAAGTGCTATTGAAACACGGCGGTACCCTAAACAGCGAGACTTGAAGCGCAAAAAAATCTTAAAAAATGCCGCCATAATTGTGGGTTTGCTCCCACCGCTGTGGCCCGTCTCTTTTGTTGGATGGATGGTTTGGCGAACGCGTCCTGTCCAAAAGTCAATGCGACTGGTAAAGAAAGCCATCAA
>JBCCIM010000092.1 GCA_039111535.1 Bacteroidota bacterium
AAAATTATAACCAAGGCCTAGACGCTAGCCATCTCCGCATTGGCTAACACAGGATTATCTACCCGTACATCGCTTTCGATCAACCCGTCACGCAGCCTGATAATACGGCGTGCGTGCTGCGCAATATCTTCCTCATGCGTAACAACCAATAGCGTATTGCCCTGGCGGTAGAGCTGCTCAAACAGATGCATGATCTCTTCACCCGTTTTTGTATCGAGGTTACCGGTAGGTTCGTCAGCCATAATAATCGATGGCTTGTTGACCAGCGCACGCGCGACGGCAACGCGCTGGCGCTGTCCACCTGATAGCTCGTTGGGCTTATGGTCCATGCGGTCACCCAGGCCTACGCTGTGCAACACTTCTGCAGCGCGCTCACGCCGGAGGCTACGGCGCATACCAGAGTAAACAAGCGGTAGCTCGACATTCTGCAGGCAGTTTACGCGAGGCAACAGGTTAAAAGTCTGGAAAACAAATCCGATTTCACGGTTTCTGATTTCAGCGAGCTCATTGTCTGTCATCTCGCTCACTTTCTGGGAATTCAGGTAGTACTCCCCGCCTGTTGGTGTATCAAGGCACCCAACAATGTTCATCATCGTCGATTTACCCGACCCGGATGGACCCATGATGGCAACATATTCATTGGTATGAACGTGCAGCGTTACGCCGGCGAGGGCGTGCACTTCCTGGCTACCCATCTGGTAGACCTTTTTGGTGTCGCGCAGCTCAATAAGGGGGCGGGATCCGTTTGCCATAATGAATGCTTGCTAGGTTTTGAATTAGTTTGCGCTTGCTGCCGGGTACGACGTTATCAGTCGTCTATCCGAACTTCTTCGCCTTGTTGTAACACGCGGCTCACCGCGCGATAAGGTCCGATAATCACTTGCTCGTCGCCCATCAAGCCCGTTTTGATTTCGATGTGGGAGTCATCTGAAATCCCGGTCTCAACTTCAACCATTTGGGCTTCTCCATCAGCAAAAAGGAATACTACCTTTCTCAGGTCTTCCTCTAGCGGCTCGTCACTTTTAGTCCCTTCTTCACCCACTTCGCTGTCTTCAGCCTCTTCGGATGCTTCTTCTTCCTCCTCGGAATCGTCTTTTTCCCAGGATCTCTTAGCCTTCTTGTTGAAGTCCCGCACAGTCACAGCCTGAATGGGTACAACAACGACATCAGAAACTGTTCTGGTAAACACGTCAACGGTGCCGCTCATACCAGGACGAAAGTTGGGTGCCTCTTCATCAGGCACGGGCACTTCTTCGGCAGCGATGGACTGCGCTTCAGCAAGCGTTTCGCCGGCGGCGTTGTTATGCACATCTTTGATGCGAATTTTGACCGGGAAGTTGGTTACCTGCTCCTGTGTGCCGGCAGCCGAAACACGGGCAGAGTTTGCAATTTCAGTCACAATACCTTTAAACCAACGGCCCGGGTAAGCATCAATTTCGATGGCTGCAGAATCGCCAATGCTGACGTTCACTACATCATTTTCGTTGACGTCAACTTCGATCTCCATTTGGTCCAGCTTTGCAACGCGCATCATCTCGGTACCCGTCATCTGACTGGTACCAACCACACGTTCGCCGAGCTCAACAAGCAGCATGCTGATTGTGCCACTCATTGGGGCATAGATAATGGTCTTATCCAGCTGCTCTTTGAACTCTCGCAGTTGCGCTTCGCTACTCTGGACGGCGTAATCAGACGCCTCGTGTGCAGCTTTGGCAACTTCGAATTGCGTTTGGGCGCGCTGGTACTCAGACTCAGAGATAGCCTGTTTCTTGAACAGGTCTTCTTGCCGCTTGAGCTCGAGTTCAGCATTGAGCATGTCTGCCCGGCGCTGTGCAAGCACAGCTTTGGACTGCAACACCATCGCTTCGCCACGTTCTACCTGGGCTTTGTAATCATCAGGTCTAATGCGGGCAAGCAGTTCTCCGCGCTCAACGCGATCCCCTTCAATTACCGGTAGTGCAATAATCTCACCTGGTACGTCAGGACTGATACTGACTTCAATTTCCGGCTGCACGCGCCCTGAAGCAGTTACAACCTGCGTGATATTGCGTGTTTCAGTATCGGTAACTTCAACTACCGTCCCCTCTTCTTTCTCGCCAAATACGCCGGCAGCATTTAACGCTGCACTTACACCAATCAATACAATAACAGCCCCGATCAAGATCAGGATAATTTTTGTTGCGTTGTTTTTCTTCTTAGCCATATTCTCTTAGCCAGGTTCAAAAGTAGGGACTGCACAGTTTAAGGCTTTTTTTGCTTAAAGCTAAACCGATATCCCGCGGTTTACTAAACCTTCAAGGTCTGAACGCTGTTTAAACTACGGCTGGCGGAAAAGTTGTTCTGTTGGATTCAGTTTACCCAGGTAATAGTCGATCAATTTTTTCTGGAAGATAAAATCGAATCGCGCCTGGTTGCGGTCGCTCTGTGCCTGTACGAAGTTTGCCCGAGCCTGAGACAGTTCGACGAGCGTAGCAGCACCTACATTGTAGCGCTCCTGCTCTGCAGTAAGCGCCTGTTCAGCAGAAATCAACTGCTTTTCAGTTACATCAAGCGTCTTCTCTGCTGTCAGGTAATCGAGGAAAGACTGGCGTACATCGAGTGCGATGTTCTGCTGCAGATCTTCCAGGGTAAGCTGGGCGTTGTTGTAGCTTACGCGTGACTGCTCAACGCTATTTTTCGTCAAGAAGCGATCAAAAATTGGAATACCGAGGCTGAAGCCAATGTTGCTACTACGGCGAATGTCTGTAAACTGATCATTGAAGCTGAACTGGCTCTGGTCATCAAAACTTGAGTTGGTGCCAAAATTAAGACTCAAGGTTGGTAGAAAACCGGAGCGTGCAGCGCGGATGCCTTCTTCAGCGGCGATGATATCGTACTCGCGTGCTTTAAGGTCAAGTCGCTGCGTAAAGGCTTCGCGCAGCATATCTTCAACGCTGTAGGACTGCAGTACGAGGTCAGCATCCCCCACCTCGGGTGCGACAAACTCATAAGCGCCAAACGGGTCAAGCTGCAAGACCTGAATCAGGTTAACTTCGCTAAGCTGGTAAGCACGTTCGGCATTGAGCAGGTTCAGTTCGGCATTTGCTTCAGCTGCCTGCTGCTGATAGAGATCCGAAATCGGACGAGAGCCTACATTGGTAAACTCTTGAATCTGCTGCAACTGCTGCCGTTGCGACTCCAGATTCTCAGTCTGTATTTCGATCTGCTGCTGACGCTCAAGCAGGGTCAGGTAGTTCGACATTACAGAGAACACAACGGTTTGCCGCTGGCGTTCATAATCGTAATCGCCGGCTTCAACTGCATTTTCGGCCTGACGGACTGCAGAAACGCGCCCCATCCCTTCAAATACAGAAACATTGCTTGAAGCAAAAGCAGAAAGCCTGTTCGTGGTCTGATCAACAAAAGTCAGCGTTTCCTGGCTAAAGTTCTGACCATAATTCTGGCTGCCGTTCATGCCCAACCGTAAGTTTGGCAAAAACGCAGAGCGTCGCTGGGAAAGGTTGATAGCATCCAGTTCGACGTTGTTTGCTGCACGGCGAAGCAAAACGTTGCTTTCGAGTGCAATCTGTACGGCATCATCAAATGTGATGCGTTGGATTTCCTGTGCGCTTGCCGTGGTAGTAGCAGCAAGCATGATAACAGCAAACAGGAGGGTGACTTTGCGTAACATACCAGTTGAGAGGGATTGGTTATACAGGTGGTGAGCACTTCAGGCATTAAGAAACTGCATCACAATTACTTTGCAGAATCCGTCGAATTTACGCTTCCGAACCATACTTGTTACGTTGAAGGGATAACTTTTACATCGTTTACACTTTTTTACATGGGTACGGCTATGCCCATTACAGCAAAAGATTTAGCATTTTGACCTATACAGGAAGACTGTGGGACGATGCAACAGTTGCCCGGTTTGCAAGCGCCGACGCTGACAGGTAGATTAACAGACACGTATGGATCAACTTCCCACCTTCGAGCCCCCACATGTACTATTCTCGCCGACAAGTGCTGCAGCTATTTGCCAGCGCATCCGCTTTAACACCATTCACCCTGCGCACCAACAGTCATTCAGCGGCACTAACCTGGCACAATGTGCAAGACTGGGGCATCGAGGGCAAAGGCTGGACAAACACATCGCGCTATTTTGATCGCTTGCCTACAAAAGCTGAGGGTGTTGTCAGAGAACCCGTATGGGATTTGTCGCGGCATTCAGCCGGCATGGTAACCCGATTTATAACAGACGCGCCAGCAATCCACGTCAAATACACCCTGTTGTCCGAGCAGCTTGCCATGCCACATATGCCGGCAACCGGGGTATCTGGTATAGACCTCTACGCGCAAGACAACGAAGGCAATGATCGCTGGGCCGCCGTTGTATTCCCGAGACAGCAGGTCATCGAACAAGCCATTGCCAAAGACTTGCGCCCGGGCAAGCGGCTTTACACGATGTACCTCCCCTTGTACAATGGTGTGGAATCCCTGGAAATTGGCGTTGAGGAAGACTTTACATTCGAGCCGGTATCCCCGCGAGCGGCAAAGCCCATTGTTTTTTATGGGACCTCAATTATGCACGGCGCTTGTGCTTCGCGGCCAGGCCTGGCGATCCCCGCAATCCTTGGCCGGCGGCTACACCGACCAACCATTAACCTTGGCTTCTCGGGCAATGGCCGGATGGAGCCAGAAGTGGGCGACTTGTTGGCAGAACTCGATCCGTGCGTCTTTGCTATTGACTGCCTGCCCAACATGAACGAAGACACCATCAGCGAGCGGGCTGTACCGCTTGTTAAAAAGCTGCGCGCCCACAAACCCGATACGCCCATTTTGCTTGTCGAGGACCGCGCCTTTACCAATACCCGCTTTTTCCCTGCGCGGGAAGAACGGCACCGCACCAACCGCCTGGCTTTGCGGCACGCCTTGCGCACCTTGCAAGACGCCGGCATCGACAACTTGTTTTACCTGCAGGGTGATGACCTGCTCGGATCAGACGGAGAAGCAGCAACGGATGGTTCTCACCCCAACGACCTCGGCATGATGCGGTATGCTGATGCTTACGAGCCGGCATTGCGCGCCATCTTGCAGCAATACTGAGGCGCTAGCGACCTTTCATCAAGGAGCAAACGGGGTATAAGATTCAAAGCGTCGAATGTGCTGCCAGTCGTATGACACATACTTGTGCGTCAGTCCCCACGTAAGTGCAGCCCGCGGAGACGCATCTGGGTCAAACGCCCGGTTTATTCCTGCCGCCGGCGGACCGCCTTTTAAATGCGCCTTGATTTCAAAGTTAATCCCATCAGGTGCCCATTGCACAGTATTCCTTTCCGGTCCATCCGTGATGATTAATGCAGCAATGCCTCCCTTGTACGGCCAAACGGAAAGCTCATGCCCACTGTTGGTAATCGGGTTGTATGAGGACTTCTCGTACGGCCCTTCAAGTTCATCGCTGGTGGCTACGCCCCATTTTATCTCGCGTCCGCCGAACGTCAAGCGTTCGCCCATGCGCTCGCCTTTGTAGTACAGGTAAAACTTGTCGTTGTAGTACAGCAGTGTCGGGTCGTGCACTTTGTGGCTATCAAACGATCCCTGCTTGACCACCTTGAACCGGGTATCTTCTTCCCCCTGCCATTCGCCATCCTCCGAAGGAGAAAGGATTGGTGCGTCAAGTTTTTGAAAAGGTCCATGAGGCGAGTCGGCAATGGCCATGCCGACCTGATTTTTCACCCGGTTAACGTAGGGCGCCTTTACTGTTTGATAGACGAGTATGTACTTGCCGTCGTGTACCAACACTTCGGGCGTAAACACCGACCGATCATCGTACGCGCCGGCAGGCCCCTGCCCAACCGCGAGGCCGCGCTCGGTCCAGTCCCACCCATCTGTAGACGTGGCGTACCATACTTCCGATTTATCCCAGGGAAACACCTTAGCTGCCGGGTCGCCCGAGCCAAAGCCAATGGTTTCTCCTGTTGATTTGGTGAAATACACGAACATCGTATCATTCACCGTAATGATGCTGCTGGGGTCGCGCCGCGCTACACCTTCCTCATAGGCAAAGTCGCCTTTCAGGTCGTGGGTTCTGAACTGCATAAACCATTCGGGCCCCTGGTTATAATCGCGTGCAAGGGCACGTTTCGAAGCAGCACTCAGCGGCTTATCTTTGGGAATTGCAAGGAAGTCGTAGGCTGCGTCGGAGTAAGCCGGCGGATCAGCAGGTTGGCAACCGGTAACCATAGCCACGAGCAGTAAGACGGGGAGCAGGCTTTCAAAAGACGCAAGTAGGCGCCGGCCATTGAAGACAGCAAACATATCATTGGGGGGATGTATGGCAAAGCACACAATCTAGTACACCCCAAACAGATGGACAAATCTACCCGGCCCCGGTCACTGTTTGATGATATCAAGACCTGACGTCATCTGGCTGCATTTGTAATACATGATTTTGGCCATAACCTGCGCGCGTTCTTTTGCCGCCGTTGCACGCGCGCCTTCATAGAGGCCATCTACCGTGTCACACCACAGCGCCACCCACCTGTCAAACTGCGCTTCTTGCAAGGGCGTTTTTGCCGAGACCTGGACGTGTTTCAATACAGGATTCCCTTTGTACCCCGGTGTATGGAACAGCACCGTTTCCCAGAACTGATACATACGCGGTAGATGGGCCGTCCAATCTACACCAACCACCTCATTGAATACCGGGGCAAGCAAATCGTCCTCCCTTACACGGGTATAAAACGCATCTACCAGCTTCTGGATATCTTCCAGGGTATTTATTTCACGCATAACAAATATGGGGAAAGAATGCTCAGCACAACATCAGTTGCCCCGCTCTCAATGGGGAAGTGCTTCAATCCAGCAAGTGGTGATTTTCAGTGTCCTATACGATAAGAGCTACCAGAAGATCTACGCGGCAGATCTATACAGCGTATTAGATTGGGTTCTTCTCGTTTGCTATGCGGCCACTTCCCTCAACCAATAGGGCCTGTAGTTGTAATTCACCAACCCCCACCGGGGAGAAAACGCGCTACGATTGGCCGAAGGGGCGTATAACGCACGCGCCAAAACGTCCCACAAGACATACTGCCCCATCCTATTTTCCTTAATTATTTCAGGTAAACACGCGTCCATCAAAAGGCAAATCCCCGGCAATAGGACAACAAACGGACGGCATTCAGCCGCATTGGTCAGGCCTCCTAAAAAACGCGTCACACTAATAGGACATTTATTTCCCGGCTTTCACCAGCTGTTTGGCCCAGTTTTTGGCAACGTTTTCGCTCCAGCCTTGCACAGGCCCTTGTTTTCATTTCAAAGGATAAAGCTTCATGCAACAACAGCGTAATTCAAACATTTGCCGCCTTCTAGCAGGCATTGGATTACTTTTTCTCTCATTCCAGCCCCTGCAAGCACAGGACCTCGTACAGGTTAGCGGAGAATTTAAGCAGTGGCACGCTGTTGCTGTACAGGTCACTTGCCCTGTGGCTGACTGTGGAGAGGTGAAACCGCAAAGCGACCCAAATCCGTTTACCGACTACCGGCTACGCGTGACGTTTACGTCTGAAGATGCAAGCAACGTAATGGATGTACCAGGCTTTTATGCTGGAGACGGAAATGCCGCGATATCAGAGTCCGATTCCGGCAATGTGTGGCAGGTTTATTTCACGCCAGAGCAAACCGGGACCTGGAACTACACAGTTTCTTTTGAAACGGGGGCAGACCTGGTCCTATCAACGGCCGCCGGCACTCCCCTTGAACCTGACGGGACAACTGGTACTTTTTCGATTGAGGCGTCAGACAAAACCGGCAACGACTTCAGGTCCAAGGGATTCCTGCGCCACGTCAACAAAAGCCACTTCTACTTTTCGGGCAGCGACACACCATTTCTGAAGAACGGCGCTGGCAGCCCGGAGAACCTTCTTCATTATTACCAAATCCACAACACATACCAGCAGGACACAATTCCTGTAATCCCGCCGCACACATTTGCGCCGCACCTGGGCAATTTCAACCCCGGCGATCCGCTTTGGGGACCACAAAAATCAAAGGGTACGGGCTTGATTGGCGCCTTGAATTACCTGGCTTCGCTTGGTGTAAATAGCTACTACTTCGTTGTGCACAACACAGCAGCGAATACACTCGGTCAGGATACCGCTGTATGGCCCTGGCTATCGCCGGCTGAGGAAGACCGGGACCGCTTTAGCGTTGCAAAACTGGCGCAGTGGGAAATGATTTTCAGTCATATGGACAGCCTGGGCATTTCCATGAATATGGTCACCCAAGACCGCATCAATCAGCTTGATCTTGACGGAGGCGATTTGGGTCGTATTCGCAGCCTTTTCTATCGCGAACTGATAGCCCGGTTTGGCCATCACCTGGGTGTGGTCTGGAATTTGGGAGAAGAAAACTCTGCCACGACCGAGCAGATCATGGATTACGCCAATTTTATCCGTGGGGTAGATGTCTATGGCCATCCTATTGTTTCCCAGGCCAATGGAACGCTCATCGCACACGACCGCTACTACGAGCCTCTGCTGGGTTTTCAGAATTTTGAAGGCGCCTCCATGCAGGTTGGTCTAGTAGATTTTGATTCTGGTGAAACGCCAAGTCCGCCGGGTAAAATCCACAACGCCATCCTGAAATGGGTAGAAGCATCAAAAGCTGCCAATCAACCGTGGGTTGTGACACTGGATGAAATTGGGCACTGGAGTGATGGCATTGTGCCAGACGGTGATCCGCGCGACCCAACCAATCGGCGCGCCCGGCGCGAAGGGTTCTGGGGCACCATCATGGCCGGCGGTGCCGGTTCCGACTGGTACTACGGCTCCGACCCGTTTGAGTACAACGACATTTGGGTTGAAGATTTCTCTGTTCGTGAAGCGTTTTTTCAACGCACCCAGGCCGGCACCCAGATGATTCTGGACAGTGGCATACCGTATTGGGAAATGGAAAACCACAATGAACTGTCAACACTCGAAAACACATGGGTCCTTGCCAACGAAGGAGAAATCTATATGGTTTACTCGCCCTTCCAGGAAGCGTTTGAGCTGAAATTACCGGATGGTACCTACAACATTTTGTGGTACGACGCTTTTAACGGCGGCCCTTTGCAAGAAGGCACGCTGTTAGATGTTGAAGTTGACACAGACTCCGCCTGGGTTTCGCTGGGTGAACCTCTTGGATTTGAGCAAGATGCCGTTGCCCTTGTCAGTTTAAAAAGGGTATCCAATGTTTCGAACGAAGAGGGTGCAAACCGGGGAACGCAGGGGCCGATGCTAAAACAGAACTACCCCAACCCCGTTCGGCAAAAAACAACCATTGCGTTCGAGTTGCCCGCTGCCGGCCAAGTCGACCTGAACATCTACGATATGCTCGGCCGGCAAATAAAGGGCATTACGCAAGGTTTTCTGGCCAGCGGTACCCACAGGTACGAAGTAGACTTATCGACACTTTCGACAGGTGTGTATGTGTACCGATTAACGGTCGATGGCGCCTCCTATCAACACTTATTGCTTCGCCGGTAAACGGACCGCTACGCAGCACACACAAAAGTGATCACGCCACCGTCATACCCTGCTAATCGCACAGCACACAAACGCTGCGCTGAAGCGCGCACATTTAATCAGCGCGAATCAATTGCAGGACTCCTGACTGCGCACGTTGTCCTGTTGTAAGCCGGTAGAGGTAGGTCCCGCGGGGCAATGTGCCGGCATCAAACCTTGCGGTATATGCGCCGGCTGCCTGTTGTTGATCAACCAAAACCCTGATACTGCGCCCAAGGAGATCAAAGACTTCCAATCGGGCCTGGCCGGCCTCGGGGAGCGTATACTGGATCTGGGTCTGCCCCTGAAAAGGATTGGGGTACGCAGATAGCTTGACATCCAGGGCCACGTCTGTAGTTGGCACATCCACTGGTTGGCGTTCAGCAACTGACCCAACCCCACCCAATGCGCCGGCGGGCGGACTAAATTCGCTGGTATTGCCTTCCGCATCTGTTGCGGTAAGCACAACGTAGTCTTCTGGCACCCAGCTGATTGCACTTGCCGCTACCCGAAACGTATCAGCCACACCTTCAACATCATAGAGGTGCGTCCCGATGTAGGTCTTCCCTTCTCCGCTGTTTACATCATCGGCCAGGTAGACATCAATGGTCAGTGGATAGTCAGCCCAGAAATCATCCGAAGAAACAGAAAACTCGACAACAATTTCGTCGCTGCCGGCGCGATAAAAGGCACGGTCGACATCCGGGTAGTTCATTTCATCATTCGGCCCGCTATCAAAGTCAGAGTCGTCGTTCGGCGTAATGCCGTCTCCACCGAGATCAATCCCTAGCGTACCGTTTTCATAGATGTTGTTGCCTCGGATGGTGGCAGGGGCATCGGAAGAGCTGCTGCCGTAAAACCCAACCCCTTCTGCATGATTGTAGGCAATGGTATTGGCTTTCTCGGGATTGAGGGGGATGGCTGCATTTGGGGGATAGCCAATGGTCGTCGTGATGGTATAAGAGTAATACCCTATCCCGATATCATTGCCAATATCTCGGCCGGCGCGATCAATACCGATGAAGTTACCTCTGATGAAGTTGTTTGCCGTAGTGCTGTCTGCATAAAAAATGTAGATCCCGACATCATTAAACCCAATCACATTCCCAAAGCTATTGTGTCCGCCAACACGGGCACCTCCTACCCTTCCTTCAATCTTGATTCCACGCAAAACATTCCCGCGGTCATTGCCGGCCTCATCTGTGCCGACATAGTTGTTCCGCACCGTCGGATTGGTAGAACCACCTAAAGAAATGCCTATATCATTATACCCCACCCGGTTGCCATACTGCATTTCCGGGCCCCCAACTGTTGCATCTTCCGTCCGAAAAAGTACGATCCCAACATAGCCGTTGCCGATGTTGTTGCCATCGAAGTCCATGCCTACATAGTTGCCCCGGATTCGGGTGCTTATCCCTTCATTAATGTAAATGCCGTTGAGCGTATTTAGTCCGATGACATTGCCTTTGTCTACGCCTCCAATCAGGTTACCATTCCCGTAATCATGGATGCCAATGCGATTGGGATAAGCCGTTCCGTCATCCGAAACACCCACATGGTTTTGCTGTATTTCATTGCCATTGCTATAGAGGGTGATCCCGTTACTCCCATCAAATCCACCAACCGTAAGGCCACGAATAATACTGCCGTCAGAGCCAGCCCCCAGCACAAGTCCGTCGACGCCGGCATCTGAGGTTGTGCCATTCAGAATCACTTCGCCGCTGGCTGTAGTTCCGTCGATAATGACAGGGTCCGTGATAGCCGGGAGCCCGCTTCCGCTGATGTTTATAACCGCAGTGCCGGCAGAAATCGGAAGCAGTGAAAACTCGATCACGTCTGGCAAGGCTCCATTAGGTGAGGCGTTCGCCTCTTCAATTGCTGCCCGGAGCGAGCAAGAACCAAGTATTGTAATACAGATACCGTTGCCCGGATTGGTATCCGGAAAGCTGCTCAAATTGCCTACATGTAAAACGAGCTGCGCGTGAACAGGAACTGCAATCGTCACACACGCCAGCAAATAAAGGGAAAGTAGTTTTTTCATGATATAGGTGATGTATCAATCATTTCCGTTTGTGTTAATCGACACATCCCCTAGCGCCATACCCTGGCAAAGGTGGACAAACACGGCATAAAAAAAGCGGCATGCGCCACGGAAGAACCGGGCGCATGCCGCATGCAATTGTTTTGCGATATCTGCCTACTTCAGCAATTGCATGGTCTTCGTCTCGGTAAAGGCGCCGGCTGTAAGGCGATAGATATAGGTCCCGTTTGGCAGGTCCTGCGCCTCAAACACCACGTTATGTCCACCAGCTTCCTGGACTTCGTTGACCAGCACCTCAATGCTGCGGCCGAGCATATCAAACACTTCCAGCGTGACGTGCCCTTCAATAGGCAGGGTATAACTGATGCGCGTCTGCGGATTGAAGGGATTGGGATAACTCTGCGCCAGATGGTAAGCATCTGCTGTCACCGTCACGATGATGGAGTCGCTATATTCAAAGGCTCCGTCAAAATCTATCTGCTTGAGGCGTACGGAATACGTGCCCGGCGCTACGTCTGCCAGGGATGCCTGATACTGCTGCGATATATCGGTCGTACCGTTGCCTTCAACAAACAAAACTTCCTCATACCCTAATCCTGCAGGACTCAGCTCTACTGCAAAGCCGGCATTGTTCAGTTCAGAAGCGGTAGACCAGGCAAGCTGGATTGCTGTACCAGAAACAACTGCTGTAAAAGCCGTTAGCTCAACAGGGAGCGGCGGAGCGCTATCAAATTCAAAGGCACCAATATCAACAAATCCTTGTGGCCTTGTGTGGTAGTTGATGTCAATAAACGAGACCACATCATCGCTGCCGGCATTTATTGCGGGACTGGCCTGGGTAAGTGCAAAATTCTCGTTACCGGCGTTGGCAAACTGAGGATTTACACCCAGCTGGTTGTTGTTGCGCATGTAGGTCTCATCGACCGTTCCTGTATCGATGTTGATGGAGATGTCGCCGGCAGTACCATTATAAGTGATGTTGTTTTCCCACTCAGCAGTGCCGCTCCTCGCAACCAGGATACCGCGATTCCACGCCAAAATGCCTGAACCCGGATTGGCAACCCCAATGTTGTTGCGCCAAATGGCATCATGACCGTATGCGAGGCTGAGTTCTGCCCGCCATGTCCCGGTGTTCTGGGTATCGTGGTTGTTATGGTACGCGGTGTTGTTGAAGATGTCTACATGATCGCTCTTGAAGACCTGTATGCCCTTGCCACCATTGTCATAACACAGGTTGTTTTCGATCAGCGTCCGGTGCGGGAAAATAATGTTGAGTTCATCCCCCGTGGAATTCCGAAAGTCGTCGATCAGGATACCGTTGCCATCGCGCGTGATGCCGGCATTGGTTGGCACCACGTTCATGTTGCTGTAGCTACGATTGTTGCGCACGACCGCGTGGTATCCTGGTGCACTATCAACAGCGCGCGCCTGGTACAAAGAAATACCACTAGACTGGTTTGGGTTATAATTCGCGTTGTTGTACACCACGTTGTTTTCGATCAATACGTGGTCGAAGTGTGCAGCCTGAATGCCACTCCCGCCAAAGTTATAAATCTTGTTATTGAGCACATTGACATGGTGGTTGTCATAAACGGTAACACCGTTGCCATGCCGGCCAACGCCCGGGTTTGCGTCATAAATTTCAAAACCGTCAATCGTCAGGTAGTTGCCGGCTGCTTTGATACCATCAGCGTTGCCGGCGCCGTCAATCACCTGCACCTTAGCGCCCCATTTGTTTAAGGATTTGAGGGTGATATAGGCTTCGGGCGTACCCGAACGGGTGATGATTACGGGTCCTTCATAGATCCCGTCGAAAGCGACCACAACATCACCCGCAGCAACTTGCGTCACCGCGTAGGTCAGGGTTTTCCAGGGCTTTGTCGAGGTCCCGGATCCGCTATCGGTACCATCTGGACTCACGTAATACGTAGTGCCCTGCGCCACAGCAGCAGCGGATAAGCTACCATACAAAAAGAGCAGCAGGACGAACGATCTCAAAAAAAGACGAACAGAAATGTAATTCATAGTTGATATGGGCGTATATGAGCGGCGCACAACCATGCTCAAGCATCGTTCCAGACCGCTTAAATACGCTATTAAGAAAATGCGAAAGGTGAATCGCTGGATCGCAAGAAATGAGGGGCAAATCGCGAATGTCCAGGAAAACTTACTGCATACGGAGTATCCAGAATTTTAATTAGAACGGTGCTATAGAGTGGCTCGGGGGGAGGTGTGGTGTGCCAGGGAAAAGGCACAAACATGTTATACAGCAAATAAACGACCACAAGGATGTGGTTGCTGTCTGCCTGCTATACAGGTCCGGCAAGCGGATTGTTGCATTAAGAAAATAAGCAAGAAATGAAGCAGGGTGTGCCGGCTTTATGGCGACACACCCTGTGGGGCTAAACCTGAACAGTCTTGAGGTAATTAATACTACGACGGAGGCCTTCGAGCGGCTCCTGGGTCTCAATTTCGACGATAAAGGCTTGCTCGGCTAAGGGGCTCTTCATCGCTGCATTGATGCAAGCGTTCCAGTCTACAATACCTTCACCAAGCGGCACAATCTGTCCGATGCGCCCCTCCATGTTTGCACGCTGCATCGCCGGGTCAAAATCATGCATATGTAGTGATGCATAGCGGCCGGCATACTTTTCCAGGTAAAACGGCAGATCGAACCCATCTCGAATCGCTGCAAACTGAAATTGCATCACAATTCGGGGATCAAGTACGGCCATGATGTGCTCGTACTGCGGCTTGCCATCTTCCATGATGGGGGCGATGCGATGGTTGTGGTAGCCCAATTTTAGGCCCGCGGCTTCAACGATGTCGATCACGTTGTTACATTTTTCGCCCCAACGCTTAAAATCATCGATGGTGCCGTCATCTCCAATTCCTGAACCGGACATATAGAGGTATTTCAGTCCTAATGCCGCAGCATAATCAGCCGTTGCAGCCGGATCATCGTCGAGTACTTCGTGCGACTGGAAATGCGCCGACTCACAAACCATCCCGGTATCTTCGATCATCTTTTTCACATCAGCGGCCGGCAGATCCGTCAGCCCCCCAAAACCTACCTGGCTGTAATGGCTGCCACGCGGGGAGCACATCTCCACGCTATCGTATCCAAGTTCGTGGACTGTCCTGAGGGTGCCCTGGAAGTCTTCGCCAATTTCTTTGCG
This sequence comes from Bacteroidota bacterium, assembly GCA_039111535.1. Lineage (NCBI taxonomy): Bacteria > Pseudomonadati > Bacteroidota > Bacteroidota bacterium. The sequence continues at coordinate 14,745 of JBCCIM010000092.1, forward strand.
CATCCCGTAAGACTGGAATCCAATCGGGTGGCTAAATGCGGAGGATCCGGTGGTTGCTTCTGCAGATTGCGGGCCATCGTCCGCTGTGCAGCCATAGGCTGTGGCTGCAACGAGGCCGGCCATACTGGTGCCTAAAAACGAGCGTCTGTTGAGCATAAAGCTTGGTGGTATAGGTTTGTATAAAGGTGGGTTTACTCCTTCAATGTACAAAGTTAGACAAAGAATGGCCTATTTTGCGCCAATACGGCACCTTGCCCTAAAGATTCAGGACCCTTTTTGCGCCGGCACATCAGGATCAGGTGCAGTAACACGTAACAGCCAACGCGTGAGGGCTGGAGCCACTGCATTTGTCCAGTAATACAGCTTGAGCATGAATGGATATATAACCTGCCGACGAGGATGGTCTGCCAATTTTAGAAGCAACCGACTACATTCATCAACAGAGATGGTTCGGATCGTAGCGGCTATTCGGGGCATGCGATCTTCCACGCCAGTATTGTGCGTGAAATATTCCGAGTCGATTCGTCCCAATACAACATGGCAACTGCAAACGCCAGACCCGGCAAGATCCTGACTTAACGCTTCATGCAATCCCCGTAGCGCAAACCGGGACGCTGTGTACCCCACAGCAGAAGGCCACGGCATGTAACACGCCGGCGAATTCACATGAATGATCACACCTGATTTTCGCTGCAACATGGCTGCCATAAAGACCTGCGTAACGTTGTACGCAGCCAGATATGGTGCACCTATCATCTGATGTGCTTCGTCTGGCGATGTATCTTCAATTCGCTTCCATTGCCCCAATCCTGCGCAATTAATGATAACATCGGGGAGGCCTGTTTCATCTATCACCTGCTCCGCCATGTGTTGTACGGATGCGCCCGTTGATGCATCACAAGCAAACCAGGAAGCTGTTTCACCAATTTCGTTTGCAAGATCTGCCAGGCGCGCCTCATTACGGGCAACAAGGTTTACCCGGTATCCATGCCGTGCGAATAGACGGGCCGCTGCGGCTCCTACGCCGCTTGAGGCCCCGGTGATGAGTACACTTTTTTGCATCGTGGGAATTGCCTGGTTCAGGCCGTAAAATGGTTGATGAAAAACCGGGCGTAGTAGGTCTGCCATTCACGCTCGGGCGCTATGCTGACGTGCTCCTGATCAACCCGTACCAGCCAATAAATGAGCATGCTTTTGGTCAACGCTGTATCAAAAATTGTAGCCAGTTTGGCTCTCAAATAGCCGGCATACCAGATGGGCCACTCCGGATCAGCACCATCTGTGGCAATAAAGGCCTTGTGATGGGCATGGCCTGTCTCCCGAAAAAGCCTTGCAAGTTGTTGTTCGAGATTATTTTCTGACATCCGGATACGGTCTTAAGGTGGGGATAACAGGTATACGGTATTGATGCCAACCATAAGATCCAAATACGTTGTTTGACGAGCCCCCAGAACAGCATGCTTTCAGTCATTTGCGTAATTACGGAAGTTTTGCCGGCTAATTGTATCTTAATGACTCCCTTATCAAACAAGGTACAGGACCATGAATGAGCGAGGATTGGCGCATATGCTCACGCGACGCGAAGCACTACAACGATTTGGCGTCATCACAGGTGGCGCACTGTCGGCTCCCCTTGTAAGTGGCCTCCTGGCAGGTTGTCGTGCCACACCAGTAAATGAGACGTTTGTGCCGCAAACCCTCTCTGGAGCACAATACGAATTGGTAGGGACCCTTGCAGAAATCATCATCCCGACCACCGATACGCCCGGTGCACGGGCTGCCGGCGTGCCGGCATTTATCGATCAAATGCTTACCAGTTGGTATCTCGAAACAGATCGGGATGACTTTCTGGCGGGTTTACAACTACTGGATGAAATTGCGCAAAGTCGCTTCGGCTCAACCTTCATAGCAGCCGGCCCGGAAAATCAACATGCCCTGCTAACAGCCACCGCACAGTTGGCTTTCCCCGAAGAAGTTGCTGCCGCATCAGCCGATGATTTACCAGATACACTTGGCCCTTTTTTCCGGGAATTAAAGCAGCTCGTTGTTGTCGGATACTACACCTCCGAAACAGGTGCTACCGAAGAACTCCTTCAACCTCGCATGGGCATTTACCGCGGCGATATACCCTACGACGAAATAGGCCGCGCCTGGTCTTGAGTGAGGAGTGAGGAGTGAGGAGTGAGGAGTGAGGAGTGAGGAGTGAGGAGTGAGGAGTGAGGAGTGAAAAAAACAAGCCTTCGAAATTCAGAGTTCCTTGATCGATATTCAACAGCCTTATGATTTATCACACACGCAATACCTACGATGCCATTGTTGTCGGTTCAGGGATAACAGGGGGATGGGCAGCAAAAGAGCTCTGCGAGAAAGGCCTTAAAACGATGGTGCTCGAACGCGGACGCAATGTCGAGCATGGCAAAGACTATATCACAGAGCACAAGCAATCCTGGGAGATGCCTTACCGTGGCCGTGCTGTGCCTCGCGAAGAAGCCAAGCGCGACTGGCCCGTACTTAGCCGGAGCGGTGGTCCAAGCGAAACCACCAAACACTTCTACCTCAACGGCCGAGAGAATCCGTATATCGAAGAGAAACCTTTCACCTGGGTGCGCGGTGACCAGGTAGGGGGGCGTTCTCTCACATGGGGCCGGCAAAGCTACCGTTTAAGCGACCTCGACTTTGAAGCCAACGCACGCGATGGGCACGGCGTTGACTGGCCAATTCGCTACAAAGACCTGGCGCCGTGGTATAGCTACGTTGAGCGGTTTGCCGGCATCAGCGGCCAAAAAGAAGGTATGCCGCAATTGCCCGACGGCGAATTCCTGCCGCCTATGGAAATGAATGCAGCAGAGAAAGCTTTCAAACAAGGCATGGAGTCGGCTTTTCCTGACCGACGGGTTACCATTGGCCGGACCGCTGTATTGACACAGGCGCACAATGGCCGCGGTGCCTGTCATTATTGTGGCCCTTGCAGCCGCGGCTGCTCTGTCGGCGCCTATTTCTCCAGCCAATCTTCAACCCTGCCGGCAGCATTTGCAACCGATAACCTGACCCTGCGCCCGCACAGCCTTACCCACAGCCTGATTTACGATCCGGAAACGAGCAAAGTCACCGGTGTGCGGTTTATTGATACACAAACCAAAGAAATGCACGAAGTGTATGCACGCGTCATTTTTCTGTGTGCCTCTACGCTGGGAAGTACCCAGGTGCTGCTTAATTCAACCAGTACCCGCTTCCCAAACGGCATGGCCAACAGTAGCGGTGCCCTGGGCAAGTACCTGATGGACCACCACTTCCGGCTCGGCGCATCGGGTGAGATGCCGGGCCTGGAAGACCGGTACTACACAGGCAACAGACCCAACGGCATCTACGTTATCCGCTTCCGCAACCTGGGGGATGCAGCTACGCGACAACCGGACTACGTGCGTGGTTATGGCTTCCAGGGTGGGGCAAGCCGGGCGTCCTGGTCACGCGGGATTGGTGGGCCGGCATTTGGCGCAGACCTCAAAAACGCACTACGCGACCCGGCTCCCTGGCAGATGTGGATCGGTGGCTGGTGCGAGGCGCTGCCTAATGAAAAGAATTACGTCACGTTGTCCGACCAGACTGATGCATATGGCCTGCCGCAGTTGAAAATCCACTGTACCTGGCACGAAAACGAGTTTGCGATGCGCAAAGATGTCCCGGTAGCTGCAGCAGAAATGCTGGAAGCCGCCGGCGCGCGTAACGTGAGCATGTTTGATGACTTCGTGGAAGACGGCATTGGCGCAGAACCCGGCCGGTGTATCCATGAAATGGGCACTGCCCGCATGGGGCGCGACCCGAAAACCTCGGTATTGAATGCGCACAACCAGTGCCACGACCACCCCAATGTATTTGTCACAGATGGCGCCAGCATGACTTCATCCGCCTGCCAAAACCCGTCATTGACCTACATGGCGCTTACTGCGCGGGCATGCGACTACGCGGTGTCAGAAATGAACAAAGGACAGCTGTAGCGCTGCTACAAGTCGCGTAAGGAAGGCACGGTGAAGCCGGGAACGTCCCACTCAGCCCGTTTTGCGCCGGCCTGGTATGCTGACTCCAGAAAATCCAGCAGGGCCGCTTTGGGGTCGGCCTCTCGGCGCAAGTCATCATACATCAGCAGCGCCATCGGACTCCCGTTGCTATCCACCCAGCTTGCCGCCTGCGGCTGTAATGGCTCGGTATCCAGGCCTTCGGGAGACGGGAACGTATAACAATAAAATGCTGCACCGCGCACGTTGTCGTCGCCGGCCCAAAAGCCGAAGCTGATCACTTCGTGGGAGTAGGCATCTTTCTCAATCAAGCGGGTTTGCGGCTCCATCACCGGGCCGCGCTTGCCGGAAAACCGGGTCACGGCCAGATCCATGTGGTGCCAGTACAGGTGCACCGGACACGTTTTGCCATAAAAGCGGCCGCCAAATTCTTTAAAGACGTGATCCACCCAGGTCAGCGCACGCCAGAACTGCGCCACGTACGCTGGTTGGTAGGTGTTGTACGTCTCTATTTCGCTGAAAGGCGCATCTAATGGCATATCAATCGGCCTGTCGATGATTTCCAACTCGACGCCAATTTTTTTCAGGAGATCGAACATTTGCTGGTAAAAAGCGGCAACGCTCAACCCATCCTCCAAAGGAAAACTGTACGCTTCACCTCTGCTGGTATGCAACTCAACCTGGTGCGAAATGAAATTGAATGTGAGCTCAAAGGTGTTAAATCCGTCATCTAGCGGAATGGCGTGGGTTGTGAGTCCGCGTGGACTTACATATAAGGTGAGGTACCACCAGTGGTTTTTCCGTGGCATCAACCCCAGGCGGATTTTGCCGGCAATCTGGAGAAAGTAATTGAGGGTTATTTTGCTCTGCTCCCATTCGTCAAGCGGCAGGGAAGGAAGTGTAGGTTGATTTTGCATCCAGTTGTTTTGCAGGTCGTTCTATAAATTGGGAGCGGGTTTCGCTACCTCCTCATATGCTGTAATGGGGATGCAGTTCGGCCAGACCTCTTTCAAGCGCCATACTTATGCAAACAGGCCCCAGGAATAACCCGAAGCCTGTTTACTCTTTTCAAAAATTATAGATCAGCGATCAACTGCTATCGTACCCGGATCACCTTTTTAGTCTCCGCAAAGCCATCTGCTGATACCCGAATAAAATAGACGCCGGAGGCAACGGCTACACCATCGTTTCGGAGGCCATCCCAAACAACCTGGTGATAGCCGGCAGTCATTTGCCGCCGTACAAGCGTGGCAACCATGCGCCCCTGGATGTCGTAGACACTCGCCTGCACATCCATCGCTGCCGGCAATCCAAAGCGCAGATTTGCCTCGTGTTGGAATGGATTCGGATACAACGCGTTGATTTCAAACTTGTCAGGTAAGTCTGACAGCTCTCCAATGCTGGTAGACGTTGAATCAGATGGAGACTCCACGGCTTCAAGTGGCCAGATGAAGTTTGAAGAGAATGCCGCGTAAAAAACGGATTCAGGCGTATGTGAGCGCTCAGTATCTCCCACCTGGTCTTCATCAACCTGAACGGTAAACGAAGCTGCGGTTGTCAGATCTTCCCGGGTGATTGCCCAACTGCCTTCCTGCGCATTGAGTCCACTCTGCGATACAATGAGGATTTCGGGAACTGCTGTAAAAGATGCATTAAAATTAGGCATTGATCCAATGGGATCTTCGTAGCCGGCGGCAACATCCTGCACAAGACCAACTTCGTACGTCGTACCGGATACAGTACCCGTATTGGCATCAAATGCCATGTAGCCAAGCAGCTCATCCGCGCGAATGCTATCGGGGTCTTCACCCGTGTGTTTGCCGATGCGGAAGGTGGCCTCGTTCACATGAGAGGCAAGGTCCATGTCAGCGCTCCAGAAGACCGACCAGTCTTCATCCACAGCAGACAGCACCTGCCCCAATACCACAGGTTGGTTAAACGTCTGGACCAGAGAAACGGTATTGCCCTCCCATCGGCCGGCAGCATCTGTGCGATTACTCAGGACCCGGGCGGCTTCAAACACCGCACCATCAGGCAATTTCCAAAGACCTTCTTCTGCTGCCAGGCAGTGGACGCTGGCTGATTGCCCCGTTTCACCCGAAGGGTTTTGCAGCCGGATATCAAAGCCGGCGCCACTAAGTTTGTTGATGCGCACCACACGCGGCAAATCATCTTCCGTTGCAAGCGCATTGCAAACCACAACCGGACTGGCAAATTGGGATGTAAAGTCGACAGCTACCCAATCGGTATTGATTCCTGTGAGCAGTTGGCTCTCGACAACATTGGCTTGCACATCCGTTACCACGTTCCAGGGAAATGTGATTTGGCTCGCAAAAAGTCCGTCTGACACTGTCAGCGATACCGTGTACTGTCCTTCTGTCGTTAGCGTCCCTGAGAAAAACCCTACGGAAGGCTGCAAGCTGATTCCAGGCGGCAGGCCTTCTGCACTAAAAAACAGGTCTTCTCCTTCCGGGTCCAGGGCATCAATTTGCAAAAAGATGGATTCATTAAGCCGGTCGGTACGTCCAAAGAGCCGCGACACCCGTGGCGCCTGGTTAAACTCTCCTTGATCCAGCGTAAAGACAGTTTCAAAAACGGCATACGCAACCTGTTCCGTTGCGTGGCCCCGCTCGTTGTCAACCACCTGGTCTTCCTGGATGACCAATTCTACAGACCCGGTCCCAAGATCAGCGGCATCCAGCACGGCCCATCCGCCATCATTCCCATCCATTGCCATCTGACTTACCACCATAACTTCGGGTGCCTGGTTAAAGGGCGCTGTAAAGTCATGCGTGTACGGATTGCCATATCCGACTACATTGTCAGAAGTAATACCAGTTTCGAAAGGCACGCCTTGTACGGCACCCAGGCCAGTTTCAAAAACCATATACCCAAGCGTTTCATTTGCACGCAAAGAATCGGGGTCCTGCCCTGTATGTTTACCGACATTCAAAATGCTAGATGAGGGCAGATCGCCTCGTGCATTGCCTTTGCTCCAAAACGTGGACCAGCGCGCATCGTTGTATGACATGACTTGTCCGAGTACAACCGGCTCACGGTAGGATTGCAAGTAGGCTGCTTCTTGCCCAATCCAGTTGTCATTGTCATCGGTCCGCGTGCTTTCGATGCGCTGGGCTTCGAACAATGCGCCATTCGGGAGAATCCAGCCGCCTTCTTCAGCAGCCAAACAGTACAACGTTTCACCTGACAGCGATTCGTCCGACGGGTTTTGTAATCGCACCTCAAACGACTCGGTTGTCACGTTTTGCATGCGGATTACAAACGGCGCTGTATTGGCTATCTGATGCGGACTGCAAACAACAACAGGATTTTCAAGCGCTGCCGGCAACGTGGCCAGGGTCCAGTCGCTCGTTACCCCATCAACCCGAAAGCCAGACATGAGCGCCGGCAAATTGTCCGGGTCGAGGACTTCCCAGGTAAACTGAATTTCGTCGTTGTCGATGCCGTCGCTAACGGTTACAGTGACATCGAATATACCCGGTGTGCTGAGCACCCCTTGCATCACACCGGTTTGCTCGTCGATCTGCACACCATCGGGAAGACCGGTAGCGCTGTACTGTAGCGGATCGTTTTCGTGGTCGCTCGCCAACACCTCAATAGATACTTGCTTTGAAGCCGCACTTTTGAGATCAGGCAACGCAGCAAGCGCCGGCGCTATGTTGTCGCAGATTGCATTTCGATTCAGGTCATCGTAGATCTGCAGATTTCTGAAATAGGAGCTGGCTTCATTCGGATCAGCATCTTGCTCTGCGTAGAAATACATGAAGCTAAAACTCTGGTCGGCCAGGTACTCGCCAACAGGAATTACCACCCGTTGATAGGTGCCATCACCAGCATAAGTGTTGTATCCATCGATGGCACCGCTCAGGCCGGCCGTCCCGAAAAGCATAAAGCTCTGATCACGGTCTGTGTCGAGGTCATCATCAAAGCCGATACCGTGGCGCTGGCCTTCGAGATCGCTTCGAAAGTCAAATTCAAGGATGGTTTCCGGGCGGATGGTATAGTCGAACTCGATAGCCTTCCAGCCATTGTTTGTAACGAGGAAGGTCTCGCCGCTATCCAGCACTTCATATTCACCGCCATCCTGGTCTGCCTGGTCGTAACTGCGGACAAACTGGGTGTTAAAATCTACCGCTGCGCATGCAGGGATGTCTGCGCCGCCATCTGTCGGACGGACAATCCAGCGAAAACCGGTCTCCGCTGTAAACACGCCATCTGAAACTGAGATCACTGGATTAAAAATGCCATTGGTTGCCAGGGTGCCGGTAATCAACCCCGTTGCTTCATCAATGGTCAACTCCGGCGGCAGCATGGCTGCACTATACGTAAGCGCATCGCCATTTAAGTCGGCTGCTTCTACCTGGATCGATATTTCTTCGCCCGGTGCAGAAGACATAGCCTCCAGTGACGTTATCCCTGGCGGTGCAGGGCCGTTGGTCGCTCCAATGCCATCTTGCAATGCCCACGTAGCATGAAAGACCAGAAAGGCAACATTCTCGGATGTGTGCCCGCGTTCCGTATCAACCACCTGATCTTCATCGACACTGAGGGTTAATGACTCGCGCGCCGGCGCATCGCGAAACACAGAGGCCCAACTACCATCTCCTCCATCCATACCCATTTGGGTTACAAGTACAAAGGCCGGATCGGAACTGAGTGGGGCGGCATACCCGTGCTGGTGTGGATTGTTGTTAAAGCCGATGACAGCATCTGCAGAAACATCTATGCGGTATTCGTTGCCGAGCATTTGGCCCGAAGCCGCTTCGAACACCATGTACCCGAGCGTTTCATCCTGGCGGACCTTCTCATCTTGCCCCACATGTTTGCCTATCCGAATGGTCTCAGGGCTCGGCGCATCGCCTTGCAAGGCACCTCGACTCCAGAATACAGACCACTGCGGATCGTTAAAACTCATGACCTGCCCAAACACCATGGGGTTAGCATACGACTGTGCATATGCAATCTCTTCAGCCCCCCATTGCATGCTGCCTCCCGTTTCCACGCTCGTATGCGTAAACGCTTCGAACAAGGCGCCGTTGGGCAA
>JBCCIM010000093.1 GCA_039111535.1 Bacteroidota bacterium
GAAAAAGTCCGTCGCTTCGAGGGCGTACACAATGGCCAATCCCACAATGTTGAGTGCCGCGCGCAACTCACGCTGCAACATCAAGAATGGCTTGCCAGTGTGACGCTAGAGTCAGAGGACTAGGCAGTGTCTAAAAATTCAGTTCTGCTATATTAGATCCTTCGCATTCGCTCAGCATACGGCTTTGTCTCAGCTAATTTCAGATTTTTCAGACAAAGCCTAGTCAACCCCCAGAAAATACCACCAGGTGCCGCCCTGCTTTTCGTAGCCCAGATCTTCGTAAAGCGCTTGTGCCTGTGTATTGTTGATGCCTGTCTCGAGGGCAACTCCTTTGGCGCCGGTCTCTTCCCCAAATGCGCGAGCGGCATTCATGAGCGACCGCGCCACGCCTTGCCGGCGCGCTTCCGGGGCAACGTACAAATCATTCAGCAACCAGACCCGCCGGGCCGACACCGAAGAGAACAACGGGTACAACTGCGTAAACCCAACAAGCTTGCCGGCGTCATCGGCAGCAGCAAAGATGACGGACTCATCATTTGAAAACCGCTCCGCCAGAAAAGCACGCGCTTTTTCCATGTCCGAGGGTTGCTTGTAGAATACCCGGTACCCATCAAAAAGGGGTACAAGTTGATTAAGGTGCTCCGACGTCGTCCTTATTATTTCCATGTCCTTTTACGATTTAGCGAACCAGCGATTCTTGCGATTAAAGGATTTAAATGAATGCCGATTTTCGAGTGTCGAATGCCGATTGATGTTTCTTGAATGCCACTGCAGTACAAAAGACGCTTCTGAGTTGATAAAGTGCACAACAGAAAACGAAATCACGAAAAAACGAAATCACGAAATCACCATCTTCAACCCCTGGTTCTCATCATTCAGCATTTACGCGGTTTAGCATTAAGAGTCGCACTTCCATCACCTGGCTACCAGGCATCTCTAATGCACGCAAGGTGAGCGACCCCGCGCCTGCTTCCAGGGTGATTGTGCCAAGCGTCATGGGCTTGAAGTCTTTCACATAAGACTCCTGGCGTGGATCGCGATCGTTTTCAGCACCCAGTAAGGGCGGATCGTTTGCTACGGTCACCTGCGCCTGAATTTCAGCGCCCCCAAAGGCCAGCGCAATTGTGGCACCCAGGTCGTCTTCCGGACAGGCATAATACAATACCGCTTCATACTCTCCAGCTGTTAAGACGTCTACATTCCAGCTGATCTGATCGTTAACATCTACCCAATTCCGAAAGAAAGAATCATTGGGATACCGGTTAGAGCGCTCGATACGGCCTGTACCTTCAGCATCTCGGATAGGCAACTGGGTAAAGGTAAAATCGGGATGCCCCACAGGAAACGGCCGGGGTTCTCGATTGAACTCAGCGAGCACTTCTGCTTCCCAGGCTTCTTTGGCTTCACGCATCGCGGTTGCTACGACGGGGACGTTGTCTGACACATCTGTGGTTTGCCCAAAATCTGCGGCCATATCAAACAGTTGGTTATCAGCGCCGAGCCGATAGTTTTGGTCGCGCACACTGGTGTTACCGCGCCAGTGACTGAAGATATAGCGGTCTTCCCAGGCATCAGCACCATCAAGTAAAGGCTTCAGGCTAACGCCATCCAGCGGTTGCTTTGCACCGTGCTGGATGCCCGCCATTTCGGCAAGCGTCGGCAGCAGGTCGATGGCGCCGGCAATTTCCTCAACTGAAGAACCAGCCTCGATGGTATCCACCCATTGCATGTAGAACGGAGACTTCACACCGCCCTCGTCCGTTGACCCCTTCCGCCCTTTCATGCCACCATTCCATCGACTCCCATTGGGTCCGTTGTCGGTGAAATAAATAATGATGGTATTGCGCTCCAGATTCAACGCGCGCACTTTCTCTTGAATGCGGCCCACATTCCAGTCGATGTTTTCCACCATCGCCAAAGCAGCTCGGGTGTGCTGGGTATTCTCCCGCTCGGGTTCACGATGCCGCAGCTTGAGGCTGCTGTCGTCATCAAACTTCTCCCACCATCGATCCGGCACTTGCATCGGACTGTGTGGGGTGTTGTAAGGCAAATAGGCAAAAAAGGGGTTGCCGGCGTTTGTCTCTATGAAGTCAAGGGCCCAATCCGTGAAGTCATCGATCATGAAGCCATTGCCTTTTACGAGCGTGCCGTTGTGCTCGAGCAGGTTCGGACTGAAGTAGTCACCCCAGTGACCCGAGGCAAACCCGTAAAACTCATCAAACCCACGGGCATTTGGATGGTAAGGCGGCTGCATGCCATTGTGCCACTTGCCAAACGCGCCGGTTGCATAGCCGGCAGCGCTGAGCACCTCTGCGATGGTCTCTTCGTCGAGGTCGAGCAGTTCGCCACCGGCTGAAGTTCCAAAAACGCCGCCTCTTGGGTGATACCGGCCTGTCAGCATCTCCGCACGCGTTGGCGAACAAACCGGACTCACGTAGAAGTTTTCAAACTTTACGCCGTTTGTCGCCAATGCATCAATGTTCGGCGTTGCAAGATTTGTATTGCCAGAGCTGCTCAAATCGCCCCACCCCTGGTCGTCGGCGAGTATCATGATGATGTTGGGTTGCTGCTGCGCAGCCGGTGGAGTGCTGCACGCCTGTCCCAAAAAAACGATACCCAGGAGGGCCGCCAGGCGCTGCAAAAGAAATAACTGGTGTGTTTGCCTCATGTTACAATCGACTCACTGTGCTGCTAATGGAAGTAAACAGTCACAAGTATAATTCATCTCTCGTCGATTCGCCAGATGCCTGCGTTACCTCGAAGAAATTATTATTTTCGCTATGTCGTGGTATACAGCCACCAATCTGGAGCAACCTTGACAAGGCTTATAACATCACCGCTAGGCGCATACTCCCCATATTCCGGGTCACCTTTCGGCGTGTACAAGATGCCCGAGTAATTGTCCAAAAAGCCGTCGATCACGAAGGCTGTCCGCCCCTCGTATCTCGTCACGCTAACCACGCCAATGTCTCGTATGCGCGCCAGTACATCTTCGTAAGCTTTCAATGATACTCCCGCAGAGTCTAATGCTGCCGGTAGCGGCATGGCATCAGACGGGTTGTTGCCTGGTCCCAGATAGTGGAATCCGTTTACTGTTTTAAAATGGCGCCGGCCGTTATTTAAATATTCGATCGTTTTGTACTGTTCAAGCTTTTCGACAAGCAGTACAAGCCTCGCTTCGCGCCTAAAAAAATAGAGATGGTCGCCCATCAGAAGCAGCCATCCGCTCCAGAACATGGGTATCCACAAAACAAAAGACACGATAGCAATCCAGACAACACGCCTGGACCTACTTCCGCGAATCAAAGCCACGAGACCTCCTACACAGAATACCAGCGCCAAAAGCAGCAACAGTAAAAAAATCAAGCCAACACCAAAACCCGGGCTAAACAGCTCACGGTTCAGGAGAGGCAGCATATAGATCCCAATAAGGCCGACTACAAAAAATACTCTTTTCATTATGAAGTATTGCGATCATTTTTGAAACCAACAACTAGCATGACTACCCTCGTCGCGGTACAGATTGCGTACCAAAGGCGTCTCATGTGTATCAGATAGGTACAGAAAGGCATTTTATTTGATAGCTTATGGGTTGCCCCGCAAAATACTGGACCTCGTCTCAATGAAAGTCCCCTATTTCTCGCTGCAAGTCAGCCATATTGGTATGTATTCTTAATGCTGCCTGTTGTACCTTTGCCCCATGACACCCCTGCGGCAAGCGACATAGTGAACCAGATGCATTCCGGAGCATTCTTGCAAAACGCTTGAGCATCCCCTGTTTTCAACCAGCTGAACCAACTCATGAAACAACGCTTTCTCCTTAGCCTGACCCTCGTACTTGCTGCGGGTGCCCTGTTGCTCATTTTCTACTCATCATCTTCCCTGTATAATGATGCCCCAGAACAGTTTGAGGCCAGATCTGAGAAATCCAGGATTATGGCTGACCAGGGACATCCAGACAAGTTTGCGGAATACCATGCACAGGTAAGACAGGGCCCCAATGGCGAAACCTATCCCTTGAATTACAAACTTGATGCGCTAAAGCAGGCACAATCGGCGCGTAAAGCACCGGGGCGCAAGTTGCCATGGATCGAACGGGGTCCGGGTAATGTAGGCGGACGGACGCGCGCCATTCTGGTTGACCCAACGGATGCAACAGAAAATACGTGGTTTGCGGGCTCCGTTGGTGGCGGCATCTGGCATACAACGAATGCCGGCGCAACCTGGCGTCCGCTCACAGATGACCTTCCAAACCTGGCCATTGCCTCACTCGCCCAATCTATGTCGAATCCAGATGTAATTTATGCTGGAACCGGGGAAGGATTTGGCAACCTGGACGCCGTAGCCGGCGCGGGCGTGTTTAAATCCATTGACCACGGCGAAACCTGGACGCAGCTCGAAGGCACCATCACTGACGACTACCGGGCTGTTAACCGGCTGATTGTCGACCCTGCTGATGAGAACATTGTACTGGCTGCCACAAACACGGGCATCTTCCGCACAATGGATGGCGGCACAACATGGCTACAGGTGTATGACGATGCGCGAAACGGCCGTGTGCAAGACTTAAGATTTCAGCCGGGCAATTTCAACGTGCAGTTTGCATCCGACAATGGATGCTGCATCCTGCGCTCAACGGATGCCGGCGTCACCTGGGACATCAACTACGACAAATTCTTCAACGGCGCCCTTCGCATTGAACTTGCCACCTCTGAAGCCAATCCTGCCTGGACCTATGCCGCAGTTGAGCTCTCTGACCCAGACCGGGGTGGCGACATCTACTTCACAATGGATGGCGGCGATAACTGGACTTTGGCTGAAGCTACCGCTGCAACGGCCTCCAACTGGCTCGGCTCACAAGGTTGGTACGACAACGCCATTGCTGTTCACCCCTTCTCCCCTGACACCGTGTTTATGGGAGGCATTAACTTTTGGCGGACCAACCTCTCTGGCTCCGGCACAACTTCTGGTGGCGCACCAACAGCCCTTAATGAAATCAACACAACAAGCTTCCTCGACTTTGTCTCCTTTACAGGAGGCAGCAACTTCGGGGGGCGCGTAGATATTGGCACCGTGGCAGATCAGCTACTGAACGTCACACTCGACGACATGCGCTCTGTTGAAATCCGGTTTGGCCCCGGTAGATCCCAGAAAGCACACAGATTTTCGGTTGACCCGAACGGTGGTGCCAATGGAGACGGTGGCGCCGGCATTGCCTACGCCTCATACATTTACGAAGACTATGTAGATGTACCTTTTGAAGTATGGGATATCGACAACAATGTACAACTCATGACGTCGTTCCGCGACCAGGCTGATGATGGCGTTTATAACCTGATTCCTTCCAATACAGCCGGCCCGCGTGACACACAAAGCCGTGAGTACATCTTCGTACACGGCATTCCATACAGCGCCACTACCCCTGACCCAACAGTTGGCATTACAGGTGGCGCCGGCCAAAAAGCGCTCTACTTCATGTGGCCCATCCTGGCTGAAGGTGGCACGTGGGACGCTGCAAACCTGCCGGAATCAGAGCTACAAATTCTGTTTGAGTTGTTTGATGCGCGCTTAAGGGTACAATCGCGTTTCCAGCAAACACTCGAAACCAGTGGCAGCGTGCACGTGGATCATCACAACATCACGATACTGCCTGTTGATGCTGGCACCAACAGCTTCAAAATCATCAATGGTAACGATGGTGGTGTTTTCTATTCAGAGAATAGTGGCGGGATCTGGAAAGACGCCAACAATGGCTACGTTACCACGCAGTTCTACGACGCGGACAAGCGGGCTGGCACCGATGACTACATCGCCGGCGCACAGGATAATGGCACATGGCGGTCATTCGCCGACCCGGATGTAGACACCGATTGGCGCACCATTTCTGGTGGCGACGGTTTTGAACTATTCTGGCATCCCGACAACATCAATGAGGCCGTTTATTCTTTCCAGAATAACAACTTCCTCAAAACATCGAATGGCGGGTTTACCACCGTACGTGCCACAACCGGGTTGACGGATGTTGGTGGCGGCGGTCCCTTCATTACAGCCCTCGGCTGGTCTAAAGCGCGCCCCGAGGTCTTGTTTGCAGTTGGAGCTACAGGCATTTGGCGTTCGGACAACTTTGCCGACAATTGGTCCCTGGTGCAGTCCGTCCCTGAAAATGAATGGGGTTTCTTTGCCGGTTGCAAGGTGCGCGTTTCTATTGCAGATCCAGACATCGTGTGGGCCGGCTGCCGGCTTGGCGATGGGGGTACGTTCAATTACACCCTTCAGGTTTCTCGTGATGGCGGCCAATCCTTCGACGCATTACCCGTTCCTGGTAATAGAAATGGATTTGCCTTTATTTCAGGTCTTGCAACCCATCCTACCGAGCGATTAACGGCCTATGTATTGCTCTCCAGTCAAGGCAATCCAAAAATTCTTCGTACTGAAAACGGCGGCTTCACCTGGGAAGACATCACAGGCTTCGAAGAATCAACCGATGGTGTTAGCACCAATGGATTCCCGGATGTAGCTATCAATGACTTGCTTGTGCTGCCTAACTACACCAATGAAATCTGGGCAGCAACAGAAGTAGGAATTTTCTCCTCGCAAGACAATGGGGAAACCTGGGCGTACGCCGATAATGGATTGCCGGCTGTCTCTGTATGGCGACTGCGCCATGTTGAAGACGAAGTTATCGCCGCAACGCATGGCCGTGGCGTATGGACTGTTTCTGAGCCACTCTTTGTATCCAACGAGTCCGATGAGACACCGCTCGACTTTGAGCTCGCTCAGAACTACCCCAACCCATTCAATCCGCAGACCACCATTCGCTTCAACATCCCGGCACCAGCCAATGTGCAGTTGAAAGTCTTTGACATCAGCGGCCGCGAGGTTGCCACCCTTACAGATGGTTTGCTTACCGCTGGTGCACACGAAGTAGAATGGGATGCCACAGACTTTGCCAGTGGGGTATATCTCTACAGGCTTACGGCTGGTGAGTATACAGCAGTCAAACAACTCACACTGCTCAAATAACCATTATGCAGCGCTCACTCTTATTCACAAACGCCCTACCCTACCAGCTTGCCGGTATGGTGGGGCTGTTTCTTTTCTGCGCAAGCCTCATCGGCTGTGGCGGATCAAAATCTGCAACCATCTCCATGGATCAACTCGAAGCGATGAGCGCGGAACGGTTTGGCGATACCGGCGGCTGTGATGCCAATGCAGATGGGTCCCTGGTCCTCTGTCAATCTGCATTCCTCGCAAAAGAAGCACAGCCGGGCGTCAAATTTTTTGTTTATAGCCAGACTGATGGGCAGATTATTTACGAGCAAACTGAGACATGTGAGAGCGTGCAGTGGCACGACAATGACCGTGTCCGTGTCACCACGCTATCTGGCATGGTCCAACGTAATAGTACAGACAGCGATAACGCAACGCTGATCGACGTAAAAACCGGCCACAAAAAAGCCGACACCTGATCACAAAAGAATCAGGTGTCGGATGCGCGGTCTGTTATCTTAACGGCCTGCGCTGGTTTTTATTCCAGCTCAGTTTCAATCTTGCCGGCTTTGCGCTCCAGATGTGCGTCAAACCACTTCAGGATGCGAGGCGTGACATCCATTAGAAACTTGGGCTCCCTTGGGCCATGGGGCGTTCTAGGATACACAATCATTTCTGTCCCTACCCCAAGCCGATCCAGTGCCCGATAGAACTCTTGTCCCTGTGTAAACGGCACACGAAGATCATTGGCCCCATGGATCACCTGGGTGGGTGTAACCACATTTTTGATGTGATACATCGCGGAGTGCTTTTCATATTGCGCGTAGTCATCCCAAAACTCTCCGCCCATGTGCGCTGCCAGGTAGTCTTGAATATCTGTAGTTGTGACCATGCTGATCAGGTTTGGCAAACCGGCGCCCATGCTTGCAGCTTTAAACCGATCTGTTCGAGTCACAGAAAATGACGTAAGGTACCCGCCATAGCTCCACCCCATGACAGCCAGCGAATCCGGATGTGCTACCCCCATGTCGATCACTTTGTCTACACCAGACATCACATCCTCATAGTCGCCGTATCCCCAGTCTTTTATGTTCGCGTAGCGAAAGTCTTTACCATAGCCCGTACTCCCCCTCGGATTTGGTCTCAAGACGGCCATCCCTTCTTCAGCAAACGTTTGAATCATATAGATACCCGGCCTGCCGGTAAAGGACTGCGTATACACACCCGCCGGCCCGCCATGGATATTTAAGACCAGCGGATATTTGTCTCCAGGCTCATAATTCACTGGATAGGTTAACAGCCCCTCGATTGCCATGCCATCAGCTGAGGTCCAGGTAACCAGCTCAGTTTTACCCATCAACGGGCGCGGGACCCCAGCGTGCAGGTCTGTCAGTTGTTGAACACCCGGGACACCCAGCGTTGCTGCATACAAGTCTGGCGGTGTGTCTGTATTCTCCTGCGAAAAGACAAAGGTAGTACCATCGCCGCTCATAGCCAGCGCGCTCTTCACCCCTTCCCAGGGAAACAGTTGTAGCGCTTCTCCCCTTGCAGGAAGTTGCCAAAGTCCCCTGGTGGTACCCGAAGCTTCTGCATAGAAGAGCGACTTGCCATCCGATGCCCAACCCAACAGGTTCGCATTTCTGTCGTGCGTATGCGCCAGCGGCCTGGGCTCTCCGCCTTCCACACTAACGAGATACACATCGCCCAAACCAACTGGCTCTGGTTGACCGCCATGCGAGACAAAGGCAATTTGAGATCCGTCGGGCGAATACATCGGAGACCGATCTGAGCCGGGCCATGAGACAAGCGGAGTCACCTCGCGGCTTTCAATTGATACTGCAGAAATATCAGATTCAAGGAAAGCCGTGTTAATCCTTGGGTCAGCACGATGGGCAAACACAATGGCTGTACCATCTGGGGCCCAATCTAACGAAGCAACGTCAAACTCCCCTTCGGTTATCTGCATGGAGGTGCGCTTACCGTCTTTGTCTGCCTCGAGCGGAATGGTGTAAATGTGGGTGTATTTATAATTCTGGTCGACTAGAATTACATCGCGTTTTTCTTTCTTTGCAGCCTCCTCTTCTTCTGTATCCAGGTCATCCATCAGGAAAGCAATTGCGCTGCCATCTGGCGACCACTGATACGTTGAAACGCTTTTCTTCTCATTGGTGACAGGAAAGGCTTCGCCGCCAGCCGTCCGCATCACCCAGACCTGGCTTTTTTTAGCACGCGCCGTAACAAAAGCCAGGTACTTTCCATCCGGCGAAAAAGAAGGGTTGGAGCAGGACTTCTCGCCGTAGGTGTACTGAACAGGCTCGCCGCCACGGGTCGGCACTACCCAAATGTGATTCAGGTATTCAGATTTCTCGCCCTCCATTTTGGGCTCCCGGACAACAAAAGCTGCCATGCTGCCATCATGTGAGAGGGCGCTTCCAGTAAGAAGGTGATACTGCATGCTAAGTGCCGGCGTCCACCCCGTATCCAACGCCGGCTGAGTTTCCTGGGCGAATGATGAGGAAAGCGTATACAAGAGAAGGGTACTTAACGCAATGAGACGTTTGGCCATTTTAACTACCGAGGGTTGTTAGCTGTCGTAGGGCAAGCTAGCGAATTCTATCAGCAAAAAACAACGGTGCCCCGGGACTGACATGCAGTAGCCGACTTTCGACAATCAAGCGATTTAAGGGTTGCGCGCAATGCCGAGTTTCGGGTGCCGAATGTCGAGTGGTATTTTTCTCCGCTGGAGTATACAATGACGTTGTTACCAGCATTGCCATCACACAAAACAGAAGCACAAAAACACGACAATAGGAAAACACACTGCTCATCCCCCAACACCCAATCCGTATCACTCGTCACGCCCAACCCAACCCGGACCTCTCACCACCTGCCCTGGCAATGCCCCCGTATGCTCCCCATCAGCCAACACCTGCACCCCGTTCACAAATACATGATGCATGCCCGTTGCATACTGATGCGGATTTTCAAAGGTCGCGTTGTCAATGATCGAATCCGGGTCAAAAATAGCCAGGTCAGCAAAATAGCCCGTCTTCAATTGTCCACGGTTTTCAATTTTCAGGTTTTCAGCAGGAAGCGATGTTAACCGGCGGACCGCTTCTGCCAGTGAAATCACCTGTTCCTCCCTGACGTATTTGCCCAAAACGCGTGCAAACGTACCATAGGCACGCGGATGTGGATTTGACTTGAGGAAGACGCCTTCTGCCGCCATGGAGCCGGCATCTGAATCAATACTGACCCAGGGCTGGCTGAGCTTCTTCTTAATATTCTCTTCTGACATCAGGAAATACACTGATTCAACACGGCTACCATCTTCTATCACCAGATCAATGGCTGTTTCTTCGGGTGATGTGCCGCGCATAACAGCTACCTCCGCCAGTGATTTGCCGGTCAAAGGTTTGAGGGCTTCACTCTTGAATCCTACAAGCAGCACGTTGTCAGCTGAGCCGGCAGCCAGGTACAGGTTTTCCCAGGCATCCGTTGGCGTTGCCATTTCGCGCGCCACTTTCTTGCGGATCGCAGGATTCTTCAGTCGCTCAGCCCAGGCATTGTAGCCACCCTCCTGCACCCATGGTGGCATAGCGGCATCCAGACCCGTTGCGCCCGCTGTATAGGGATAAATGTCCGCCGTAATTTTAAGCCCTTCGGTACGGGCCGCCTCTACCATTGCAATGACTTCGTCCAACTTGCTCCAGTTTTCCTTACCGGCAGCTTTCAAGTGGTAGATTTCTGCGCGAACATGGGCCTCTCGTGCGATGGTCAACAGTTCTTCAACAGACTCAATCAGTCTGTTGCCCTCGCTTCGCATATGGGAGATGTATAGCCCATCGTATTCAGCAACCACTTTACTGAGTTCGATCAACTCGTTGGTGTCTGCATAGAAGGCCGGCGTATAAATGAGGGAAGAGCCAAGGCCGAGCGCCCCTTCTTCCATAGCCTGACGAACCAGCGCGCGCATCCTGTCCAATTCTGCTTCAGTAGGTGCCCTGTCTTCGTAACCCAGTTCGTGGATGCGAACAGTGGTTGCCCCAACAAAAGAAGCAATGTTTGGCGAAACGCCCCGTGCAACGGCATGGTCCAGATATTCGCCAAGGGTAGTCCATGCAACGTCATACTTGAGGTCTCCCTGCGATTCCGCCTCATCTTTCTTCATCTGCTCACTCAAAGGCCCCATTGACTGCCCCTCGCCAAACACCTCAAGGGTTACGCCTTGCCGGATATCGCTTTGTGATTTACCATCCACCAACAACGCTACAGGTGCCCAGCTTAGCATGTTGATAAAGCCCGGTGCCACAGCGAGGCCGGTTGCGTCTATCTCTTCTGTTGCACTGAATTTCGACAAGTCGCCAATCGCTGAAATCTTGTCAGCTTCAAAGGCCACGTCAGCAATAAATGGTTCGCCACCCAGTCCATTATATATGGTCCCGCCACGAATAATGGTATCATACGATGTACTGGCAGAATTCTGGCAGCCTATCAATAGCAGAATCAAAGTAATACGGAGGAGATAGGACATATAGTGCTACCAAAGCAGGTTAAAAAGTGATGTTTGGCAAACAGTAGCTGGCAAGTGATTACTTGTTGCTTGCCCAAACTATACATTTACCATCAAAGCTGCTATGCGTAGCAAATTCCCCCGTACCATCAGCGTATATCAAAGCTGTTTGTATTAGCCCATACCGACTCGTTGTTGATCTCAAAGCGGGTTGTTATACGGTAGGTACCATTTCCCTGGTTGTCCGGGAGATGAAATGTCCCCGTAGATGAGTTACCCGGTCTTACTGCCAACTGAATTGCTGTGCAGACGGTGTTCGGCCGTTCGCCACCATAAGCGCTTGTAGGCTCCCACCCGTCATCTGTTTGTCGTTCGAGTGACAGATATGTAAAGCAAAGATTCAAACCTACTGGGGAAGCCAGGCGATTTCCGACTTCTACGACGACAATTTGGCCAGGATTATACTCGTCTCGATCCGTTTTAAAAACTAGGGTATTATCCGTTCCAAGCAATTCGCAGCCAACCATCATTGCTGCAAATAAAACCAGTGGAAAATATCTAGCCACGTTAGTACCTGCGTAAGTTGTTCGAGGGAATATCTGCACATACCAGACCACCTCACAACTGGACTTATTCCGTACCACAACTGGGCAAATATTCCCTAAACGTCCAGTTCCTCCACATCTGCGGCGTTTTCCATGATAAACCGGAATCGGGCGCTGGAATCTTTGCCCATTAGCTCGCTGATGGTTTTTTCGGTCAGCATACGTTCTGTATCCGGAATAGACACCTGGAGCAGCCGGCGCTTTTCCGGGTCCAGTGTAGTTTCGCGCAGGGTTGCCGGCATCATTTCACCCAGCCCTTTAAAGCGCTGGATTTCGATATTGCTGTTTTTGCGTTTGTCTTTGATCTTTTTGACAATCGTGTCTTTATCAGCCTCATCCAGCGCCCAGTGGGTCTCTTTACCGACATCAAGGCGATACAAAGGTGGCTGCGCAACGTACACATAGCCTTCTTCGATCAGGGGCTTCATGTAGCGATACAGGAAAGTCAGCAACAGCGTGGAGATATGGTGCCCATCAGAATCAGCATCCATCAACAGGATTACCTTATGATAGCGGAGGCGGGTTACATCCAGTTTGTCGCCGAGTCCGCACCCAAGCGCCTGCACAATATTTGACAGCTCTTTATTGGCAGATACTTTTGCCAACGTAGCCTGTTCAGCGTTAAGCACTTTCCCACGAAGCGGCAACACCGCCTGCGTTTTCCGATCCCTGCCCTGTTTTGCAGAGCCGCCGGCAGAATCACCCTCCACAATAAAGATCTCGCTTTCGCCCGGATCGGTCGAAGAACAATCTGCCAGTTTGCCCGGCAGGGTGAGTCGATGTGATACAGCCGACTTGCGGCGGACGGACGATACAGCAGCCCGACTCGCCAACCTCGCTTTTGCAGCCTGAATTACGCGCGTAGCTATGGCTTCACCCGTCGTCGGATGCGCGTTGAGGAACTGTTCCAGTTCCAACCGGACCGCACTGACCATCAGGCCTCGCGCCTCCGGATTATTAAGTTTGTCTTTTGTTTGTCCCTGAAACTGAGGATCTACCATAAACAGGTTCACAATGGCTACCATCCCTTCCCGCACGTCATCAGCGGTAAGGTCGAGCTTCTTGGGCATCAGGTCGTGCGTCTCCATGTATGAGCGGACAGCACTGCGCACAGCATCTTTCAGGCCCTGCTCGTGGGTACCTCCGTCTGCAGTTGGAATACCGTTCACAAATGACTCAATGCGTTCTTTCGGAGCCTCTGTCCACTGCAGGACAACTTCTGCGCGTTGTCCTCCAACAATTTCATCCTGCTTTACAACAAACGCATCGGGATGGATAACCCGGGTATTGTTTGCCGTGATGATATGCTGCATGTACTCAGCAATACCGCCTTCGTGGTGGTATTCGTACTTTTGCTTGTTCTTCTCATCTTTGAAAACAATTTTCAGGCTGCCATTGAGATAGGTTTTGATTTCCAGGTATTCCTGGATCCACTCGGCATCAAAAGCGATGGAGTCAAAAATCTCGGTATCAGGCCGGAAGAAAATGTTTGTGCCGGTACCGCGTACAGCTTCTTTGGACTTGATCAGCTTGGTAACAGGGACGCCACGTTTGTACGTTTGTGTATACTTTCGGCCGCCGCGTTTAACCGTTGCTACCAATTCTTCAGAAAGGGCATTAACAACAGAGGAGCCAACCCCGTGCAAACCACCTGAGGTGATGTAGCTTCCCCCATCAAATTTACCGCCGGCGTGCAATGTGGTGAGAATTACCTGCAGCGTTGGGACTTTCTTTTTGGGATGTTTGTCAATCGGGATGCCGCGGCCATTGTCAGAAACACTGAGGCTTTTGCCATCCGCATGCAAGGTTACTTCGATAAGCGAGGCATATCCGTTGGTTGCTTCATCAACAGCATTGTCGACAATTTCACGCACGAGATGATGGAGACCGGCTTTGCCTGTCCCACCGATATACATGCCCGGACGCTTGCGCACCGGCTCAAGTCCTTCCAGGACCTGGATGTCTTTCCCTGTATATGTTGCTGCTTCTGCCATACCCGTTCTATTTACCTGTGGCGTACTGCCAAATTTCTCTTGTTAAGCCAAATCTTCTTATCGAGCGCAAAGCTCTCTGTGCACCCGAATCAACTCCCTTTGCCGTTGAGGTAGATCTCAACAGGCTCTTGAAACACCTTGGTCAAGTGCCCCCTGTTGATAATCGAGCTACCTTTGTTACCGCGATTAGAGACTTTGAATTTTGTGGTACGCACGGTCTCTTTACGGCCACGACTCGTTTCAACAGTCAGGCCTTTGCGTGCCGTTGAGGAGATGGTAAATCCAAAAACAGCATCGCCTTTGTTGAGCCGCATGGCAATCACCCCTTTGGCTGCGCTGCGCACAATCGGAATCTGGTGTAAAGGGAAAATAAGTGCAAGGCCTTCTCGAGAGGCAAGGCATACATTTTCGTGTCCGGCTGCAATTTCCAGGCCCAGCGTTTCGTCATCTTTACCCAGCCGCATAAACCGCCGGCCTGTGCGTGTTGATGCCTCCATGAAGCCGGCAATAGGCAGGCGTACGCTGAGTCCGCCTTTGGAGACCCCCACAATGTACGGGCCTTCACCTTCCTTTTCTTCGCCATCAGCAAACAACTCTGGTGACTCGTTGGGTTCTTGAACCGGCTTGGGTAGCGCGCGGGCATCAAAAGAAGCAATGCCAATGATGCGCTCTCTGTCCGAAAAGTCACACAATTTCTGAATAGGCTCGCCGTACCCCGTGGTATTCGCCAACTGGTCAATTCGCAGTGTATAGGCTTTGCCAAAATTGGTAAAGAAGCCGACCGTAGCACGCGTTGAACCAGGCAATGCCCAGCCCACTTCATCACCGTCGCGTACACGAATGTTCGATAAATCGGTGTATGACTTTTGTCGTTTCACCCAGCCGTCACGTGTTACAATCACGTACACGGTTTCGTCTACGATGTAGTCTTCTTCGGAATAGGTAATGCCTTTATCCGGTCCGGCAATTTCAGAACGCCGCGCGTCACCAAAAGTCTTCTTAACTTCTTTTAATTCATTTTTGACCACCTTCCAGCGTGCCGGCTCATCAGCCAGCAACTCCCTGATTTCCTGGGCGAGACGCTCTTTCTCTTCCAGCTCTTCGCGAATCGCGTCAATCTCCATGGTGGAGAGTTTGTAGAGCTTCGTTTCAAGAATGGCCTCTGTCTGGATATCGTCCAGGCGGAAGCGGTGCATCAGGCGCTGGGCGGCGTCTTTCTTGTTGCGTGAGGCCCGGATAATCTTGATGGCTTCATCGAGCGCATCAAAAATGATCATGAACCCGCGCAGGATGTGGATGCGTTTTTCGAGCTGTTCAAGCTCGAAGCGCAGCCGGCGCACCAGCACTTCCATGCGGAAGTCGAGGAATGCCCGCAACACGGTTGCAAGGTCTACCTTTTGTGGCGCTGGCACATCTGAGCCAGGCGTGGGCACCAGGCACGTCATGTTTACGTGAAACCGCGTTTGTAGCGGCGTGTGCTTCAACAGGTAGGCCATCGCCGCTTCCCCATTGGAGCCACGCTTTAGCTCAAGTACCACGCGTACTTCTTCTGTTGACTCATCGCGGATGTCGACAATCTGTGGCACTTTCCCGCCGGCGATGTGGACCGCAATTTTCTCGATCAAGTCGCTTTTATTCAACCCGTAAGGAATCGAGTTGATAATCACACGCGACTTGCCTTCAAAACTGTATTCCCCCCGCAAGTCAACCGTGCCTTCCCCTTTTTTGTAAATCTCAATGAGCTGCTCTTCGGTATTGAGGATGCGGCCGCCCGTTGGGAAGTCCGGGCCTTTGATAAATTTAGTAACCAGCGTATCCACCCGCGCATTGGGCGAACCAATCATATAGATCAGGCCGTCAATGACTTCCGAGAGGTTATGCGGCGGGATATTGGTTGCCATGCCTACAGCAATCCCACTGGATCCGTTTACCAGCAAGTTCGGAAAGCGCGATGGCAGAACAACTGGCTCGGAGAGTGTGCCGTCGTAATTCGGACGAAAGTTTACCGTTTGCTTCCGAATCTCCTCTATCAGCTCAATTGCCAGCGATTGTAGCTTCGCTTCTGTATAACGCATGGCAGCTGGACTATCACCGTCCAGTGAGCCAAAGTTACCATGCCCGTTGACAAGCGGGTACCGCAACGAAAACGACTGAGCCATGCGTACCATGGCATCGTAGATCGCGCTATCTCCGTGAGGATGGTATTTACCCATTACTTCCCCAACCACGGTTGCACTTTTGCGGAAGCGGGAGTCTGGATAGAGCCGCAGGTTGGTGTACATCGCATAAAGAATGCGGCGATGCACCGGCTTCAATCCATCGCGGATATCAGGCAGGGCACGGCTTGTGATCACCGACAGTGCATAATTGAGGTACCGCTCTTTGGTTGTCTCGTGCAGCGGTATTACGTCTACTACAGGCATTTTTTATCTTGCAATAACAGTCTTCGAACACACGTCCAGAAGAATAATCTATTATATGTGCGTTTAATGTGCAATTATAAAACGAAGTGTTTCCCGTGAAAAATGAGCAGAACCCAAAGAAATGTGGTGATATTCGCGGGGAGTTATTCGCACCGATTGAGCTAAAACACGCATTCAGGCGAAAAGTGCCGGCCTGGGATGCAAAACGCCGTATACGCAAAAACGGCTATTGCCCCGGCATTACAGGGTGCATCAGCCGGCGTAGGCAAGCGTAAAATAGTCTGTTTTTGAGTCGGGATGCAACTGCAATACATTTGCTTTGGCGAGCAGCACAAGTGTGTGCGATGCGCGGCGCTTTGGGATATCGGCCACACGCGCAAACTGTGCAACCGTGATCCGGCCATAGTTTTCCAGGTACCGCATCAGCACCTTTTCCTTCTCACCAAACTCAAACACCACGTTATCGGCTTTATTGCGGTTTTTCATCAAGCGTACGTGCTCCCTGCTTGCCTCAACGCTCATATCAGCTACACGGATGTATACTGTCTCCTCGCCATTCTCGGCTACTAACTTATGAGGCTTTTCACTGCTTGCCGGCACACGCACCAGGATCACATTACGCTTGTTGCTAATGGGGATGCGTTCTGTGCTTATTTTCACGGGTGGACGGCAGTGTTTTTCCAACGCAGCAGTCAGCGCATATTCTTCTTCTTCAGCATCGCGCACGCCTTTTATACCGCCGTCGTCATCAACCCCCAACAACAGCCTGCCACCGCTTGTATTTGCAAACGCGATGACCTCTTTTGAGATACGCTCCGCCTTCGGCACTCTGGTTTTGAATTCGAGGGTTAGCCCCTCACCCATCAGTACCAGCCTTGCCAATTCATCAGGTTTCATAATCGTGTACGCTTTCAGGTTGCATCATCAGAAGCGCAGCCCGTTGCAGTCAGTTTAATTATGAGCTTTCTGAAGAAAGCCACTCCTCTTGTTTTGCTGTGCGGTTCATCAACTCATTTACCGCATCGAGGGGTTTTTTGCCTTCAAACAAAATGGCATGCACCGCCTCGGAAATAGGCATCTCTATATTGTATCGACGCGCCAATGCAATTATTGACTGCGTTGTCCGGACCCCCTCCGCTACCATGTTCATTTCATCCAGCACTTCACGCAGGCTTTTTCCTTTGCCTATCTGCTCGCCAAAGTATCGGTTGCGGCTCAAGCCGCTCATACAGGTGACAACCAGATCGCCTATACCCGATAATCCGAAAAAGGTCTCAGGCCGGGCGCCCATGGCTGTACCAAGCCGGCGTATCTCGGCCATACCCCGGGTCACAATAGCAGCTTTTGCATTGTCACCAAACCCAACGCCATCGCTGATGCCGGCGGCAATGGCCATCACATTTTTAACTGAGCCGGCGATTTGTACGCCTACAATGTCCGTATTTACGTAGACCCGCAAACGAGACGTGGTAAACACTTCCTGAATTTTACGGGCAGTTTCTTCACTCGATGCGGCAGCCACAATCGTTGTGGGCAATCCTCGGCCAAGCTCTTCCGCATGACTTGGACCATAGAGCACGCCAATTTTAGCGGGATCAGCAGCCGGCAATACCTGAGACAGCACTTCGCTTGAAAGCAACAGGGTTTCATTCTCGACCCCTTTGGCAACTGAGACCATTATGGTATCAGCAGTTGCTGCATGCGCAACCTGTTCTGCGACATTGCGAATCGTTTGTGATGGCGTTGCAAAGATCCACATGCCGGCTTCACGCACTGCTGATTGCAGGTCTGATGTGATCTCTACGCGCTCGGGAATGGGCGCGCCAGGGAGGTAATCCTCGTTAACACGTGAGGTGCGCATGGATGCAGCCAATGATGCGCGGCGGGCCCATAAGACAACGGGCCGGCCACCACTCGCCAGGCTTATCGCCAGGGCAGTACCCCAGCTCCCGGCCCCTATCACAGCTATGCGATCTTGCATTGATTTCTACGGCTTAAAACCCGGTTGAGCAACGGTATTCGCTAATCTCCAGCGTTTTCCAATGATACGGGTGTTTTCACCCAGGAGATTCGACTTTCTGAACCAGCAAGCAGTCGTTTGATATTCGAACGATGCGCAACAATAATTACCAGTGCCAAAACAACGCCAAATACAATAAGGCTTGTTTCGACGTCCGGTTTGTTAAATACGTATTTCTGAAGCAGCAAAGACGCGGGATAGGTTGCTGCTGCTGTCATTGACGAGAGCGAAACGTACCGCGTTCGCCACAAAACGAGGCAAAATGCGATGAAAGAGAACAACATGTTAAGGGGCGTAACAGCCAGCAATACGCCCGCGGCGGTGTTTACACCTTTACCTCCTTTGAACCGCGCAAATACGGGAAACATGTGCCCAAGCACTGCAGCGATGCCGGCAAATAAAGCCAGCAACAACCAGGCCTGGTCACCAGAAAGCCATACAGGCAAGGCATCCCAGCGCAGGTTTGCAATGACACCAGCAGCAACAAACCCTTTGCCCATGTCAACGATGGTAGACAACAATCCGGCTTTCCAGCCCAGGATTCTGTATGCATTTGTAGCCCCAGGATTTCCACTGCCGTGTTTTCGCAGATCTACCTTGTAGATCCATTTGCCAACCCAGAGGCTGCCGGGGATTGATCCAACCAGGTAACTGAGGATCAGAATGAGAACCAGGGTAACCATTGCCTTGCTATACTAAGTAGTGTGGGGTGTCCGGCGCTGGAGCAGCGCTGCCGGGTTTATCATTATATAACAAAATCAGGCGACAATCAGGAAGCCTTGACCACTTCACCCATTACAACACCCGTTTCACCCGCCGCTTTCAAGTGGTCCATCGTACGCGCAACATCACTTTGTGCCACAACCACAACGAGGCCAATGCCAAGGTTGAATGCCTGTCGCATATCGTCTTCAGGCACATTGCCATGTTGTTGAATCAGCTTGAAGAGCGCCGGCACTTCCCAGGCATCATAATTATAAGTGGCCTGGAGTCCGTCTGGTATGATGCGCGCTGTGTTACCCGGGATGCCCCCGCCCGTAATGTGAGCAAGGCCGTTTACAAGGCCCGCAGTTGCAAGTGATTGGATAATATCCAGATAAGAGCGATGTATGGCCAGCAGGGCATCGCCTACGGAAACACCACCCAACTCGGTAGGCTTGTCGTGTACGTCGTAGGCATTAAAAAGCACTTTGCGGGCCAGAGAATACCCATTTGTATGTAGCCCGGTTGACGGCAACCCAATGAGCACATCGCCTTCCTTAACGTTGCTGCCATCTATAATCTGACTTTTTTCTACAACCCCAACCACAGTGCCGGCCAGGTCGTATTCGCCGGCAGCATACAGGTCAGGCATTTCAGCTGTTTCTCCACCAAT
Organism: Bacteroidota bacterium; assembly: GCA_039111535.1. Classification (NCBI taxonomy): domain Bacteria; kingdom Pseudomonadati; phylum Bacteroidota; species Bacteroidota bacterium. The sequence continues at coordinate 19,921 of JBCCIM010000093.1, forward strand.
CAGCGCACATCCGTTTTCTTTGCAGGCTTTGGCAAATCCTTCGATTAGCGAAACGGCAGTGCCAGCTGACAGTTTGCCTGTGGAAAAGTAATCCAGGAAGAAAAGCGGCTTCGCGCCGCACACTGCGATATCGTTTACACAGTGGTTAACCAGATCCTGACCAACCGTATTGTGGCGATCCATCAGGAAAGCCACCTTGAGCTTTGTCCCCACGCCATCTACAGATGAAACCAGTACAGGCTCGTCGTAGCTGTCTTTATCGAGTTTAAAAAAGCCGCCAAAAGCCCCGATGTCGGTGAGTACACCAGGGGTAAATGTTTGCCGAACTAGTGGTTTTATCCGTTTAACCGCCTCTTCCCCTTCCTCAATATCCACGCCGGCATCACGATAGGTAGTCATTATGTTTTCGTCGCAATGGTCCAGTACAACACGTTCCGGCGACAAGATACAACATCCTCTGAATAATCCCTACTGGTTGAGTGAGGAGTGAGGAGGTACTGGGTTTTCGGTTTCTTGTGCTTTCGTTTTGAGATGTTGCATTGCTGGCAGAGCATCCAGCGGCACTCGCAAATCGGCACTCGCAAATCGGCATTCAACCTTATTCGTGATTTAGGCTGTTTACAGGATTTATCAGGGCGACGCGTAGCAACTGGTAGCTCACGGTTGACCATGCGATGAGCAACACGGCAACGCCGGCGAGTAACAGCGTGCCCCAGCCTATTGAGATGCCATAGGAAAATTCTCCCAACCAGCCACTAATCATGATATAGCCCACCGGAGCAGCGAGAACAAAAGCGACCACAACCAAACGCGTATAATCCCTGGTGAGCAATATCAGAATATCAGACAATGAAGCCCCGAGCACTTTTCGCACGCCAATTTCCTTGGTCCGTTGCTGAGCGGTGAGTGTTGCCAATCCCAACAGCCCCATACAGGCAAGGAAAAGCGCCAGAAACGTGAAGTAGCTGAATATATTTCCCATCCGGATATCGGATTGGTATACGCGATTATAGGCATCATCAAGAAAATAAAACTGAAATGGATAGCCGGGTGAAAACGCACCTATGGTCTCCTCAAGGGAAGCCAGCGTACCCTGCACGTCTTCCCCTCTGACTTTTACCAGCAAACGGGTATACCAGTCTTGTTCGATGAAGAGTGCGAGCGGCTCCATGTCTTGTCGGAATGACTGGAAATTGAAATCTTCCACTACACCGATCACATTCGCTTCACGGCCCCTCAGATTGATACGCTTACCCACAGCTGTATCCCACCCGAGGCGATCCCGAAACGTCTCATTGATCAGCATCCCCTCAGCTATGTCACTTGTGATCGCCGCAGAAAAGTCGCGTCCTTCTACAACTTCGATCTCAAACAAGTCAATAAAACCGGGCTGAATAGGTGTAAAATAGGTGGCAACTTCTTGCCCTTCAGCAATCCCTTCCCAGTCTCGCGTGAAAGCTCGCATATCGATCATTGTAGGATCACTTTCCGACGCTGTGACGGCGAGTACATTTTGATGATTCTCCAATGCCTGTCTCACAACATCAAAGCGTGTATACATCGTTACATCCCGCACGGGTATTACAATCACTTGTGACCGATTAACACCCAAATTTGCGTTCTGGATGTAGTGCAATTGCCGCTGGATACCAATTGTGCTAACAATAAGTATGATGGTGACGGCAAATTGGACAACCACAAGCATATTCCTGAATCGCGCTTTTCCGGCCTTTCGGTCAAGCTGCTTCTTCATCATACGAAGCGGATTAAACCGCGACATCAGCAGCGCCGGGTAGCTGCCTGACAATATGCCGATGCCCAGGCCAACAAGAACCAGCAACACCAAAAAGGACCCGTTTTCAGCAAGGCTGATCGTGATTGACCGCAAGGTTAAGGCATTAAAAGTGGGCAAGAGGAGCTTAACCAACCCAAGAGCTATGACCAGTGCAAGGAGCGACGGGACAATCGCTTCACTCATGAATTGCGCAATCAGTTGCCGGCGTTCCGCACCCATAACTTTCCTGACCCCAACTTCCATCGCACGCGTAACCGACCGCGCTGTAGCCAGATTAATGTAATTAAAGCACGCGATGAGCAATATGAGCAATGCGATTGCCATAAACAGATACACAAACCTGATATCACCGTTTACCCCCAATTCAAAGTTGGCGCTTGAACGAAGATGAATATCTGTTAGTGCTTTGGGGTAATAATAGGTCTGTGCTTCCTGATCAAGCTGGTCATCATATTTCTGGCTCAACGTCAGCAGGTTTTCTGTAAAGCTGGCCAACGAATGCCCCGGCTGCAATGCCGCATACGTATACGAGGTGCTGGTCCCCCAGCTTTCTCTATTCCGCAAGTACATGGCCGAAGACACAAAGGGCGAAATGTAGTCAAAAGATATGTGGCTGTTTGCAGGCACGTTTTGCACAATGCCCGTGACGGTCATCTGGCGGGCCTCGTTTCCATGCGGGCCTGCGTGTGTGACGGTTAAGACCTCTCCGATTGCCGGCGTATTTCCAAAGTATTTTTGGGCCAGCGCCTCAGTCAAAACTATCGCATTCGGATCACTCAGCGCCGTAGCCGGATTACCTTCCAGTAAATCAAAATCAAAGACATCAAAGAAGTGCCCGGTCGCCACCAACCCGTCTTCAAAAAATTGCGCAGCACCAAATTCGAGGAGTGAACTGACTTTGTCGATGTACACGGCATGTTCAACTTCCGGGAATTCTGCCACAAGGGTTTCTGCCATCGGCGCCGGCGTCACAGCATACGTGTTATTGCCCTGATAAAAGCCTTCCTTGTTGACTTCCTCTATGCGATAGATGCGGTCTGCCTTTTCATGGAAGGTGTCGTAGCTAAGTTCGAATTTGGCAAACAGACCGATCAAAATAAAACAAGTCAGCCCGATTGCTAAACCCGTCACATTGATGACCGAATAACCCAACTGTTTGCGCAGGATACGCAGCGCTATTTTAACATGGTTCTTGAGCACGATGACAGTAGCTTTAAATAGATGATGCATGTTTCATCTCTGGAAAGACAAGATACATGCCATGTGCTTAATTATGCATTACAAGGCTAAATATGCGCTATTTTAATGGATTTGTTGTTCGCTGGCAATACAGAAACTGTTCATAAACGGACAGTTGAATTTTATCTCATCTTTGCTGTTTGTCGGATATTTTCATTGCGTTTCTTCAACGGTAATCCGGCAGAGCACCGTATTGTCTGTTTCCAAATCTGGTCCCCAGATGAGCGCTGCGCTTGCGTCCCAGGTGATGCCATCATAGCCGCCTTTGGGGTCAACAGCGCTTGCGGCATGCACCGTGGTGGCTGTCCAGTTGCTATCATCGAAGCTGGCCGTTTTCCAGTTTGCAGGCTCGCCGAGGTCGTTGTATCCACACGGTGCGGTGCCGGCCACAGGATTTGCTTCGTTTTCGCACGTCTTGTCCAACGGCGCCTCATGTATTACCGTGCAGGCCCATTCAGCATGCGTAACAGCAATGACATCACCGGACCCTAGATGCGTCAGTTGCATGATGAAGCCACCATCACCCATTTGCTGGTTATTCGCACCAATGTATTCCAAGCCGGTATCATTCTCTTTGAAGTCTTTTAGGATAAAATTTAACTGAAGCGGGTAGTCGGCCTCAAAGGTCACAGACTCCGCATTAAAAGAGCGCTCCGTTGTAATCGGC